>JBJSWS010000190.1:0-4428 GCA_046085985.1 Actinomycetales bacterium | reverse complement strand
CCTTAGAGCGATCACCGGCAAAGATTGCGTGGGTATGTGAATCTACAAAACCTGGCGTTACCGTGCCGTTTTTTGCATCGATTGCTTTATCAGCCGTGGGCGCTTTTTGATTTTCGCCAATCCATATGACTTTTCCATCTTCAATTACGAGCGCAGCATTTTTAATAATGCCAAGCTCTTTATCGGAGTTTGTTACTAGCTCTCCAATAGTTGAAATTAATGTGGCGGTCATAACTCCTGCATCGGAATTCGAACGCCGCGCTCACTTGCAATCTTTTCGGCATATTCATAACCGGCATCTACGTGGCGAATCACGCCCATTCCAGGATCATTTGTTAGAACTCGACGTAGTTTCTCGCCAGCAAGTTTTGTGCCGTCGGCTACTGAAACTTGACCTGCGTGAATTGAACGACCAATTCCAACGCCACCGCCATGATGAATAGAAACCCAAGATGCACCAGATGCAGTATTAACAAGTGCATTTAGTAATGGCCAGTCAGCAATTGCATCGGAACCATCAAGCATTGCTTCGGTCTCACGATATGGAGATGCAACCGAACCGCAATCTAAATGATCGCGACCGATAACAATTGGCGCTTCAACTTCACCCTTTGCAACCATCTCATTAAAACGCTCGCCAGCAAGATGGCGCTCGCCATAACCAAGCCAGCAGATTCGCGCTGGTAAACCTTGGAAGGCGACTTTTTCGCTAGCTTTTCGAATCCAACGATGCAATGGATCGTTATCAGGGAATAGTTCGAGTACCGCTTTATCTGTTGCTGCAATATCTTTTGGATTACCGCTTAAGGCTGCCCAACGGAATGGGCCTTTACCTTCACAGAAAAGCGGTCTGATATATGCAGGAACAAAGCCTGGAAAATCAAAAGCGCGGTTATAACCAGCGAGCATTGCTTCGCCACGAATTGAGTTTCCGTAATCAAAGACGACAGCGCCACCATCCATAAAACCAACCATGGATTCAACTTGTTTAGCCATTGATTCACGAGAACGCTTAGTAAATCCTTCTGGATCGCGTTTTGCTAAATCTGTCCATTCTTCGACCGATACGCCTTCTGGAAGGTAAGAGAGTGGGTCGTGCGCCGAAGTTTGATCAGTGACAATATCAATTGGTACTCCGCGCTTTAAGAAATCGGGAAATAGCGTTGCCGCATTACCAAGTAATCCGACGCTATATCCCCGTCGTTCATTCTTAGCTTTCGTTGCAAGAGCAATTGCTTCATCCACGTTATCTGTCCAAGTATCTAGATAACGATGATCTACGCGACGCTGTAGGCGCGTTGGATCAACATCAATACAGATTGCAGCACCATCATTCATGGTGATCGCAAGTGGCTGTGCGCCACCCATTCCACCAACACCGCCAGTCAAAGTTAAAGTTCCGGCAAGCGTTCCATTAAAACTTTGGTTAGCAACAGCGGCAAATGTTTCATAGGTACCCTGGAGAATTCCTTGGGTACCAATGTAAATCCAAGAACCTGCAGTCATCTGGCCATACATTGTTAAGCCGAGTGATTCCAATCTTCTAAATTCTGGCCAATTAGCCCAGTCGCCAACTAAATTTGAATTTGCAATTAAAACTCGCGGCGCCCATTCATGGGTTTGAAATACACCAACAGGTCGGCCCGATTGAACCAACATTGTTTCATCATTTTTTAAAGTCGTAAGTGTTCTTACTAGCGCATCAAAAGATTTCCAATCGCGCGCTGCTTTTCCGGTACCGCCATAAACAACTAAATCTTCGGGACGTTCAGCAACCTCTGGATCAAGGTTATTTTGCAACATGCGAAGAGCAGCCTCTTGTTGCCAACCAAGTGCAGAAATCTCTTTGCCGTGTGGCGACTTAATTACGCGAGTTGTTGTCATGCTAATTTACCTACGACTTTCTCGACTGATTCAAGAATTTTGCCACTTCCAACTAGTTCAACACAATCCTCAATCTCTGGAGTTAACCAGCGATCTGGGCCGACCCCAGCAACTTTGCTGCGGATGGTTGAAATGGCAGCGCTGGTTGCAGGGCCTGAAATCAATGGCTTTCGCATCTCAGCGGCACGGGCAGCCACCATTAATTCAATTGCAATAACTCTTGTGAAGGCATCGATTGCGCGTCGCAACTTTCGGGCTGCATGCCATCCCATCGATACATGATCTTCTTGCATTGCAGAAGATGGAATTGAATCAACGCAAGCAGGTACTGCAAGTCGTTTCATCTCGCTAACCAACCCAGCTTGCGTGTATTGGGCAATCATCATTCCGCTATCAACTCCGGGATCATCGGCCAAGAATGCGTTTAATCCAGCCGATCTATGCTCATCAAGCAAGCCATCAGTTCTACGTTCTGACATGGATGCGGCATCAGCGATCGAAATCGCCAAGAAATCAAGTACATGTGCAACAGGTGCACCATGGAAATTGCCGTTACTTCTTATTTCGCCATCGCCAAGGACTATCGGATTATCAATTATGGAAGAGAGTTCGCGCTCTGCAATGATTTTGGCATGTGCCAAAGTATCGCGTGCAGCGCCCGCAACCTGTGGCGCACAACGAAGTGAATATGGATCTTGAACTCGATGATCATCAGCGGCATGTGACTTAACCATCGGAGAATCTTTTAGTAGGAGTGCCAGATTTGCTGCTGAATTCTTCTGACCAACTTGAGGTCTAATGCTATGAAGTTCTGCTTGAAATACTCGATCTGTGCCAAGTGATGCTTCAACGCTAAGCGCCGCTGAAATATCTAAAGTTTGTAATAACTTTTCAATATCAGAGAGCGCCATGACTAATTGACCGAGCATGCCATCAGTTCCATTAATTAACGCTAAACCTTCTTTAGTAGAAAGTTCTACCGGCTTAATTCCTGCTGAAGCGAGTGCATCTTTAGTTGGCGTAATTTTTCCGCTTTTATCAATTACTTCACCTTCACCCATGGCAACTAATGCGCAAGCAGAAAGCGGCGCAAGATCACCAGAGCAACCAAGTGAGCCATATTCGCGGACAACTGGAGTTAATCCGGCGTTGAGAATCTCTGCATAAACCTTTGCAGTCTGTACTTGCGCACCAGAATGACCGCGGCAGATTGTTGCCAACCGTAGCGCCATCATTGCGCGAACAACTTCAATTTCTACTGGAGATCCTGAACCAGCGGCATGTGAACGAATTAATGATCGTTGTAATTGTGCGCGCATATCTGCATCAATATATTTTCTAGCAAGTGCGCCAAAACCAGTGGATACGCCATAAACCGCTTGTTTCGATGCTGCTAAATCATCGACGATTTTTCGTGCTCGCTCAATTGCAGAGATGGCCTCATCGGTAATCTTGATTTTTGTGCCATCACGCGCAATTGCAATCACATCAGTTGCAGTAAGCCCCTTTGTACCAAGGAGAATTTCTGCTGACATTAGCCACCCCACTAAGATTTATCTTGCGTAAGGCTATCAGCGTCAGGAGCAGCGGCAAGAAATGGGATTAGCACACGATCCGAATTGGCTGCGTGCTGGCAATTGGATAACTCCGGTAGATAGTGCAGATTTTGCAATTGTTGGTGTAGGTGCATCAAAGAGTGCGCTAACGCCAAATCGTGCCCATAAAACACCAGCAGCTATTAAAGATGCCTTACTTCGTTACAGCACCTATAGCGCGAAGGCAGATATCGATTTAGCTAAATCAATTGCAGCAGGAGATCTTGGCGATATTCGCAAACCAGATGATCAAGAGTTTGCAATTACACAATTAGCCAGCATTTATGGTCGTGCAAAAACATTAGTTCTATTGGGCGGCGATAATTCAATTACTTTTAGCGGAGTTGCTGCCTTACTTGCAAGAGTGAAAGCAAGCAAAATTGGCGTAATCACCTTAGATGCTCACCATGATTTAAGAGATGGTGTATCCAATGGTTCACCTATTAAACAAGTAGTGGATCTGGGAATTCATGGTAAGAACATTGTTCAAATTGGCATAAATGACTTTGCTAATTCGAAGTTTTACGCTGATAGAGCCAAGAAACTTGGCATAAAAGTTATTCACCGTAACGAATTCAATAAATCCAAACCGGAAGCGATTGCCGCAAGAGCGCTGCGAACACTTGCAAAGTGCACTCATATTTATCTGGATATCGATATGGATGTCTGTGATCGCTCAGTCGTTCCAGCCGCTCCTGCTGCGATGCCAGGTGGCATTTCGGCGGATCAGATTCGAGAGACTGTATTTCGAATCGCTCGTGACAAGCGCGTAAATCATTTCGATATCACCGAGCTTGATGCCACCATTGATTCTCTTGATCAACGAAGCGTCAGATTAGCTGCGTTATTAGTACTAGAAATTGCAACGGCAAAAGCAAAACGATGAAAAAGTATTCAATCGCAATCGTCGGTGCTGGCCCCGCTGGTTATTTTGCAGCGCAGGCCCTCC
>JBJSWS010000189.1:0-1613 GCA_046085985.1 Actinomycetales bacterium | reverse complement strand
GCCTAAATACGATCCTGAAAAAACTATTGCAACCTATAACGAGGGCGTCGATACATTAGCTAAATCTGGCGCAACCCTAATGCTCTTCTGTGTTCTTGAAGATTCTGGTGCCAAGACAAAGGCAGCGAAAATCTGGCAAGAAAGATTCGCCATCTTCAACCAAAATGTTAGGAAGAAGGCCGCGGAAGTTAATGCAATTCTCTTTGACCCAAATCAAGATGAGTTTTGGCGCGATACTCGCTTTATAGATTCAGATCGATTGCATTTAAATCATGAGGGCCATCGACGAGTTGCACAGGCTGTCTTAGCTGAATTTGAATTGCCTCATGATCCAAATTGGCGCACCTCTTTACCACCTGCAAAACCAGATTCAATACTTAGAAAAGTTTGGATAAATCTAAAGTGGTTTATTACCTTTGCAATTCCTTGGATGATTCGTCGCTTGCGCGGAAGATCTTCCGGCGATGGACGAAGCTGCAAATGCCCAGAGCCAATAACAGTTAACTTCTAGAAGTTAATTAAAGTCCAGCTCCACTTGTAAGTTCCAGGCTTAATTTTGTATTTGGGCAGAGTATCTGGACCACAGGAAGCGGTACCGACGCCACGTTGAATTGCATCGATAGTGACTACGGTATTTCCAGATGGCTGTAGGAAGACGTTATGAGTTGCATCGGCGATATCGGTCGAGCGCATTGGCGTCACCGTAACCATCCGTGGTTTATCAAGTTGGATATAAATTCCGTGGCTACTCTGATTTGAAAGAGTAAACCAACGGACTCCTACGTGACCGCCATTCTCTTGAGGTTTCACATATGGCACATATTGCTCGGCAACTTTTGAACTCCAGCGATGAACCTTTCCAATGGCGCGATCTGGCATGGTTTCGGCAGGGCCAGTACCGAAATAAATATATTGATCGAGTTCACTTGGTAATTCAAAATTTGTACCGACTCGAGCGACATCATCTAGTACTTTAGGTAAAAGAACGCTTTCGGTGACTCGGATTCCATCTACAACAGTTTCAACTATCTGTTCATGTTTGATTTTGATACCGCTACCGGTCTTCCAAGTGTTAACAATCTTGGTGTTATTAGCGCGACGAATTACTTGGGTATTTGTTCTAGTTAATTCTCGCAGACCCCACTCATCCCATTTCTCTGCAATATGACCGATTAAGTCATTATCTGTTGGGGCGCGCCAGAGCGTAAGTTGCGGCGCAACGATGGCATTGGGAATCAAAATCAAACCATCAGAAGATACAGATTCGCTCTTCATCTTTACCGTTTTTGCTTTAGGCAACGGTTTTGCAGGCAATGCAAATTGGAAGTTTGATATTTCAGTTCCGGTATGTGCCCACGGGGTACTAAGTGAATGTTCTAAAGTGAAATTTATAAAGCGCTCACCAGCACCGGCTCCGGATTTAAGAAGCTTGCTTGGGATCTGCACAACTGCAGATTTTCTCGGCTTTAAATTTGGCAGCTTTAACTCTGAACTAATGGCTATCTTGCCGTTTACCGTGATTTCAAAGCGAATCTTGAAAGTACGCGTATCGTTAAAGAATTGTTTATTAAATATTTCAAAGCGGCCGGTCTTCGCATTCTTAGCTTTAATTG
>JBJSWS010000188.1:0-3199 GCA_046085985.1 Actinomycetales bacterium | reverse complement strand
TAGATCTAGTTATCAAATGCGATCAGCTCAAACTTGATGGCATGAGCGAAGTGGTTCGAAAAATGCATGAGGCCTCTGGTCTTCTGAAAGAGATTCCTAATGGCGTTTCATTGGAAGCCGCAGATGACGCTATTGCTGAATATTTAACAAAGTATCAAGTTGCACAAAGTAAATCTCCACTTGCCGGTAACTCGGTCTACATGGATCGCGCCTTTATTTCGCGTGATCTACCCAAACTAAACTCATTTCTTCATTATCGAACCATCGATGTCTCAACAATTAAGGAATTAGCTCGACGTTGGTACCCAAAAACATACTTCTCTGCGCCGACTAAGGAGGGTAACCACCGAGCTCTCGGAGATATCAGGGATTCCATTGATGAGCTTGATTACTATCGCGAGACGATATTTCAGAAAGGCAACTAATGGCAATCGATCGGTCAAAGAGAGAATCATTCTTTCCGGCCATTGAAAAAAAATATGGCGAACCAATGAGTTATTGGTTTAGTCAGATGAAGAAAGTTGCCGGGAAAAAATACCCAGAACAAATTGCTTTCTTAAAAGAGAACTTCGGATTTAGTCAATCGCATGCAAACGCCCTGGTTATGTTTAGTCGCGGCTCAACTTCATCGAAACGTTTCCAGACTCCTAAGGCGTTTTTCGACTCCCTCGAACCAGCAAAAGCTAAGAAAGCCAGAGAAATTTTTAGAGTGATAAAGGCTAAATATCCAAAATTAGAACTAGTTATCGCGTGGAATCAGCCGATGTTAAAGCATCAAGACAGATATGTATTTGGGCTTTCGGTCGCAAAGAATCATTTACTTATCGCACCATTTCAACCCAAGGTCATAAAAGCTTTAAGTAAAGAGCTCTCCGATTATGAAACAAATAAAAAGACAATTCGAGTTCCAATTGATTGGAAAGTTGATCAGAAGTTGCTCGGCAAAATAATCAAAGAAACAATTGCCACTTTAGATTAGTGCTCGGAGCGTCTACGTTTCGCTAGATTCCAGTGATAAAGATATAGAGGTCCAGCTACTACCAAAGTTGCAAATGAAGTAACTATGGATTTAATTGCTTGGCGACGATTCTGATCAAGATAGCCTTGTCGAATCTCTTCTGAGGTCAAGCCTGAATCGTTCTTGACGGCATATGGATCGAAATAGCCCATATCTGGCCAGACGGCATCAACAATTCCCCGAACAATTGCTACTAACGAGAAGAGACAGATAAGTATTGTGATGAGTGAGACCGCGTATACATATAGCGAGTACCAATCGAAACGATCATGCGGTGCTGCGGGTTTTTTCGCCTTTGCTGCCATAGGCAAATCATCCCACTAACTCATTTAAGATAGGAACATGGAACTGCCAAAAATCATCCTGTATTACGGATTTGCGCCAGTAGCAGATCCAGATGCGCTTCGACTCTGGCAAACAACGCTATGCGAATCTCTCAATTTGCGAGGTCGAATACTTATTTCAAAACATGGGATTAACGGAACTCTCGGTGGCGAAATGGATGATTTGAAAAAATATGTAAAGAAAACAAGAGAGTACCCAGGATTTAAAGAGATTGATTTCAAATGGGCCGACGGAACTGGTGATGATTTTCCAAGATTAAGCGTCAAAGTAAGAAATGAATTAGTGACCTTTGGCGTACCTGATGAGATAAAAGTAGATGAAAACGGAGTCGTTGGCGGTGGGGCGCATTTATCGCCGAAACAGGTTCATGACTTAGTAGAAAAGCGCGGTGAAGAGGTTGTTTTTTTCGATGGCCGAAATGCTTATGAGGCGAAAATTGGACGATTTAAGAATGCTGTCATACCAAATGTAAGAACCACAAAGGATTTCTTGAGAGAGATTGAAAGTGGCAAGTTCGATAATCTAAAAGATAAACCGATCGTCACTTACTGCACGGGTGGTATTAGATGTGAAATTCTTTCGACAGTTATGAAAAACCGAGGATTCAAAGAGGTTTATCAGATAGCAGGCGGAATAGTTCGATACGGCGAAACTTATGGAAATCAGGGATTATGGGAAGGATCTCTCTATACATTCGATGGCAGAATGAAGGTTGATTTCGAAGAGGGAACCAGGATTATTGGTGAATGTGACTTGTGTGGCAGCCCCACAAATACTTTTGAGAATTGCGCCGAACCTTCTTGCCATTTCTTATATCTATTGTGCGCTAATTGCCAAGCTCGCTCTACAGAAATTGAATGTAGCCATCAGGCACGTGTCTAATGTTGCGCCGCAAATTAAATAAAACAGATAATAAATATTCAAGAGGCGTCGTTGCGGTAGCAGCAGGCTCAAACAAATTTCCAGGTGCGGCAATTCTTACAGTTGGCGGCGCAAGGCGAGGAAACGCAGGTTATGTAAAGTTTCTCACTTCAAGTTCGAGGCTTACAGATCTTGTGATTGCAAAGTTTCCGGATTGCGTTCCAATTGCTAGTCTCAAAAATGAAAGAGTTGATGTGCTGGTAGCCGGCTCTGGTGGCTCTAAAGTAAATACAATTCCACGCGATATTCCAGTGGTTCTAGATGGTGAGATGATTAAATTTGTTAAGAACAAAGACTTTAAGAAACGTAGCGCTTATTCTGTAATTACACCTCATGAGGGAGAACTACGCTTCTTAGATAAAAAATATTCTGAGCAGATTAAGAAACTGGCGAGGCGGGAAATAGCTGAAGATATTGCAAACAAATATGGTGTTATCGTGGTATTAAAAGGAAATCAAACAATCATTGCTGGGCCTGGAAAATCAAAAGTAGATTCCATCGGTGGCGCTGAATTAGCAACGGCCGGCTCTGGCGATGTTCTGGCAGGTCTGATCGGGTCGATACTCGCTTCAAATTCGGCTGATCCATTCGAATTAGTCTGCAATGCCGTAGAGCTTCACTCCCGTGCGGGCCGATACGCGGCAGCAAAATTTAAATCAGTCTCAGCCCTCGAGATTATGGATTCCCTCGCTTTCGTTTGAGCACTCCCACCAACTAGTGCTTAGATTGCGATATGTCTGAATTCACGCCAAATCCCGCACGCGGTAAAGAAGTCTTTGATTTAGATCGAAAATACGTTTTCCACTCTTGGTCTGCACAATCGCAGATTTCGCCGATGCCAGTTGCTGGTGGCAAGGGTTCATATTTTTGGGATTTTGATGGGAAGAAATATTTGGATTTCTCCTGTCAATTAGT
>JBJSWS010000187.1:0-831 GCA_046085985.1 Actinomycetales bacterium | reverse complement strand
CTTCCAAGGCGCCTCCGGATCGGCTGCGGTAAGTGCGGGCGTAAATAACAAAGTTGGATCCATAACTTATGCAGAATTGAGCTTCGCGTTAGTAAACAAGTTGCCAGTCGCATATGTCTTAAATGCATCAGGTGAATTTGTTGCTCCGGATGCGGCGGGAACATCTGCGTTCCTAGGTGGCGGAACAATCAATGCCAACGGAACGGTCACAGCTGATTTTGCGAAGAAGATTCCGGGCGCATATCCAATCGGAACAACTTCTTACGCACTCGCTTACGCCTCAGGTAAAAGCGCTGAGAAACAGAAGATTGTTGCTCAGTTCCTTACCTACATCTTGGATAAGTGCCCAGCAAAGTATCCAGAGAAGGGCTTTGCCCAAATCACTGGACCTTTGTATGACAAAGCAAAGCAACAGATTGCAAAGATCAAGTAAGTAAATCGAGGTAACCAAACCCCTGCGCCATCGGTGCAGGGGTTTGGTTTATCTTTAGCCGTGATAAAGATTGATGGCGGTCTATCCACCGCACTTGAAGAACAAGGTGCGGATCTAAAGAGCATTCTTTGGACCGGCGAGCTAATTGACCTCAATCCAGATGCAATCATTAACGCCCATCGCTCGTACATTGAGGCAGGAGCAAAAGTAACAATTACATCGAGCTATCAAGTCTCTTACATCGGAGAAGAAAAAACTGGAAAGAGTGATGAAGAGATTACTAATCTGTTAAAGCGCTCCACCAAATTGGCCCAAATTGCGGCGACTGATAGCGATACAAAAGTGGCTGCAAGTATTGGCCCGTATGGAGCAGCGCTTGGTGATGGCAGCGAATATCG
>JBJSWS010000186.1:0-2757 GCA_046085985.1 Actinomycetales bacterium | reverse complement strand
GGCGGCACCCTCAATCTCTTAGCCGCAATGTCAGTAAAGGGAGTGAAGAAGATTGTTTTCTCTTCAAGCGCCGCGGTCTACTCACCTAACGATAAAGATGCCGTTGAAGAAACCGACCCCACAGTCCCACTTTCTCCCTATGGGGCCACAAAACTATTGTCAGAAGAGCTTATTTCTAGCGTTGGTAACGCTGAGAAGATTTCACATATCTCACTCCGGTATTTCAATGTCGTGGGTTCTGCGATCCCAGAATTTGGCGATAACTCAAAGGACAACCTCGTTCCAAAAGTATTCCTCGCACTTAAGAACGGAAAGCGCCCTGAAATCTACGGCACCGATTACCCAACCCCGGATGGCACTTGTATCCGTGATTACATCCATGTTGCAGATCTTGCTGATGCTCACGTTGCAGCTCTGAAAAAAGTAGAGAGCACAATGGTTGATGAGATCTACAACGTTGGCTCTGGTTCTGGATATTCAGTTAAAGAGATGATGGAACAGATGTCGGCATCCATGGGGGTTTCTCTAAACCCAAAGAATTCACCAAGACGTGCCGGCGATAGCCCACAAGTAATTGCTTCGATCAAAAAGATTGAACGAGATCTAGGATGGCGTCCAAAGGCAACGCTAAAAGAGATGATCGATTCATCTTGGGCCGCCGAGAAAGGCAACGCATGAGCATCCTTTCTGATCGTTACGCATCACCTGCAATGCGCGAAATCTGGTCAACCGAAGCAAAGATTCGCGCCGAGCGAAAACTATGGATTGCAGTTATGCGATTCCAGAGCAAGGCGCTATCTATTCCAGAAACTGCAATTAAAGATTATGAAAAATCTGTAGAGAAAATTGATTTAGACAGCATCGAAAGGCGCGAAAAAGAATTGCGCCATGATGTCAAAGCTCGAATTGATGAATTTAATTCTCTAGCTGGTCATCAATTTATCCATCTAGGAATGACCAGCCGAGATTTAACTGAAAATATTGAAGCCTTTCAGATTCGCAAAGCGCTCTTACTTATTCAAGAGCGAAACGCTGCGCTGCTCTTTCAGATCGGCGAAAAAGCGAAGAAATACGCCGAACTTCCAATAGTTGCCAGATCACATAATGTTCCTGCCCAATTAACCACGCTAGGCAAGAAATTTGCCACCATTGGTGAAGAACTACTTTTTGCCTTTGATCGATTAGATAATTTGATTGACCGTTATCCAAATCGTGGCATTAAAGGACCGGTTGGCACCGCACAAGATAGCCTCGACTTACTTGGTTCAACTCACGATGACCTAGAAAAAGTTATCGCTAAGGAACTTGGCTTTACTAAGACGCTTGATTCAGTTGGCCAAATCTATCCAAGAAGTTTTGATCTAGATGTAGTCAGCGCTCTTACCCAACTTGCCGCCGCACCTTCAGATCTTGCGACATCGATTCGTTTAATGGCAGGACACGGTTTAGTCAGCGAAGGTTTTAAAGCTGGACAAGTCGGTTCATCTGCGATGCCACATAAAATGAATTCGCGTTCTTGCGAACGTATTAATGGTTTAACCAAAGTTCTTGCTGGTTACCTGACCATGATTGCGCAAGTTTCTGGTGATCAATGGAATGAAGGCGATGTCTCAGATTCGGTGGTTCGCCGGATTGTACTCGCTGACGCTTTCTTTGCTATCGATGGCATCATCGAAACCACACTTACTGTTTTAAATGAGTTTGGCATATTTGAAAATCAAATTAATAAGGAGATCGAAGAAGAACTCCCCTTTATTGCCACCACAAAGATTCTCCTTGCCGCTGTAAAAAATGGCGCTGGCCGCGAATCTGCCCATGAAGCACTTAAAGAAATCTCCACCAAAGCTCTGCTCGCAAGACAAAATGGCCAACCAGTTTCACTTATTTCAGATATCGCAGCAGACTCACGAATCCCTCTTGATGCCGCAGCGCTTGAAGCAATACTTAAAAAAACCGGTGAATTTATCGGTGAAGCGCCGGCACAATGCGCCCGCGTTATCGCCCGGATCAATACTGTGATTGCGCCCTTTGCTGAGGCAAAGTCCTATCGACCCACAGAAATCCGCTAATTTCACGCCGATTTGCGCGCCACGATAAGGTGGCGCCATCAACAGATAAGTAGGGGAGGGCACTCGCTATGGGGCGTGGCCGTTCAAAAGCTAAGCAGACAAAAGTCGCAAGAGATCTCAAATATCACGCGCAAGATATCGATATCGATCGCCTCGCCAAGGAACTTCATGGTGATGTCGATAAGGATTCCAATTCAGATGATTTCGATCCATTTGCCGAGGGCAATTACATCCCTCGTAAATAAATGCGTCCAACGCCATACGTTGCATCGCTTCGGGTTTACGAACCAATAGATTCTTTTGAATCTGGCGATCAAGTCCGCTGGGGTCAGATCAAAATAACTGAGACCACCGGTTACGAAGAAGAACTTCGCGCACTAAAACGAACCATCCATCCAGAACCACTTGCATCAAGAAGTGATGGCGCACATGTCATCGATCATGATGGCAAACGTTATGTTGCGCCTTGGTCGACTGCGCATCGTTGTTGGGCGGCGTTAGAAGATTTCAAATCATCACTTCCCTCAAGTGTCATTCCATTCTTTCTTCCCACTGCGACTCAAGAATCAATTACTGAAAATAGCTCTGAGTTTGAAAATAAAGTTCCACATATTTTGACGGAAACTTGGATTATTCCGCCGCGCTGGTTTGCGCTCTTTGATCCAGAAGAACGCCTCCGCGGTACAAA
>JBJSWS010000185.1:0-1297 GCA_046085985.1 Actinomycetales bacterium | reverse complement strand
CGCGCAGTGTCATATAACTTTATCGCGCTCATCAGCCAATCCTATTTCGTTTAAGCAGAACTGTTGCCAGCGCTGATATTCCTTTACCTTCACCAGTAAAACCCAAGCCATCAGTTGAAGTTGCTGATACTGAAACCGGTGCGCCACCGAGTGCAGAAGAGAGCGCTTGGATTATTTCAACACGGCGAGTACCAATCTTTGGTCGATTACAGACAATCTGAACAGAGACATTTTCAATTGCAAAGCCGGCCTTGCTTATTCGATTTAACGTCTCTTCTAATAGTGATTTTCCAGATGCATTCTTATATTTGGGATCAGCAACCCCAAAGTTTGAACCTAAATCACCAAGAGATGCCGCAGCAAATAAGGCATCACAGATTGCATGTGCTGCAACATCGCCATCAGAATGTCCGGCAACGCCAACTTCGCCTGGCCATTCAATGGCACCAAGCCAGAGCGTGCGTCCTTCTTCAAATGCATGGGCATCAACACCAAAACCGGTGCGAAGTTCTCGTAGCTCTGGATTTAGTAGTGAGATTGCAACTGCAATATCTTCTGGATTTGTAATCTTTAACGCAAGTTGCTCACCTGGAATAGTTTTTACTTTAATGCCAAGCGCTTCTACTAAAGCCGCATCATCGGTTGCATCTTCACTGGCTTCATGTGCTCGAAGCAGAACTGATTTAGAAAATCCCTGTGGCGTTTGAACTGCGCGGAGTTGATTACGGTCCGGCGTATTTCGAACATATCCCGCGGTGTCGATTTCTTTGACCGTATCGATGACCGGCAAAACCGGAATTACTGCATCCTCATTTTCTAACTCTTTAAGAACTCGTGAAGCTAAATCAGAGGTTGCCAAACCACGTGCTGCATCATGAACCAGAATTTTGGTTACCGAAGGTGAGATTGCTGCAACGGCAAGTTTTACCGAATCACTGCGGAGTACTCCACCGGTAATTACTTTTGCAGATTCCCCAACTACTTTTTCAAACTCTTTTTCAAAACCAGCTGGGGCGGTAATAACTATTTCATCGACAACTTTAGAGAGCGCAGCAAATGCGCGTTCGACAAGAGTTATTCCTTCGATTTGAATTAGCGCTTTAGGAAGCTTTGCGCCAAGTCGATTACCAAGGCCTGCGCCAGCAATGATTGCAGCGGTCTTTGGTTGGCTCATAGTGCGAGCCGATTAGGAGGCGAGCACCTCATCGAGAATCGATTCTGCCTTTGTTTCATCAGTATTTTCAGCGAGCGCCAATTCAGAAATTAGAATTGTGCGAGCTTTTGCAAGCATTCGCTT
>JBJSWS010000184.1:0-8783 GCA_046085985.1 Actinomycetales bacterium | reverse complement strand
TGGTTCCGTGGCATGAAATATCGAACTCGATCGGTACAGGTTCGTCAGAAAATAACGACAGCAGTAACAGTTGTTCTCGCTCTGAGCGCCGCTTCGGTAATCTCTCTAAACGCTATCGAACGAGCAGATCAGATTGTTGCTGCAGAAAAGGCAGCACAGGAATCAGTATCGAATGATGGATCGGCCGATGGTGTTGTAACCGCATCTACTACCCCGGGACTCTGGGTAACTGGAGATTCGGTAATCCTTGGAATAAGAAATGTCCTTGCCTCTTACGAGAAAATTGAATTAATTAACGCGCGCGTAGGTCGTCAAATTGGCGAATTAATTGAGGTTGCACAGACTGATCATAAATTTGTCGCTGATTCCCCGGTGGTTTTAAATATGGGAAATAACAATAAATTAATTGAGTCAGATGTAGTTCAATTGATGGAAATTGTAAAGAACCAACCAAAGATTATCGTCGTAAATACGGCAGTACCCCGAGGTTGGCGTGATGAGAATAATGCGTTGATCTCAAAGGTTGTCTCACGTTACCCAAAGACAGAAATTGTTGATTGGGCAAGAATTTCAGAGAACCACCCTGAGTACTTTGCAACTGACGGAGTTCATTTGAACCCGCCAGGAGTTAACGCTTATGTTTCAGCGATACTTGAAGTGCTGAAGCGTTAAAACTATTCGTACTTGCCCTTTAGCGCGAACTTAGCGCCATCAGCCTTTGTTCCATCTGAATAAACAGATTGGATGAAGAACTGGGTGCCACCTTCATCGCCAACTTTTGCTACATCAAGTTTTAATTGATCAGCAGGAACAGTTGCAACTTCTTTAAAGTCAACAGCATTGTAAGAAATAGAAACGAGATAACCAGTTAATCCCTCTGTTGCAGTTGGCGCTACCCAGCGAAGCGTTACACCGCCGGATGCATTATTAATAGCAACGAATTTGCTTGGAGCCTCATAAGTAAAGGAGCCAGATGCGCTTTCCGATGGTTCGGCGGTGGGCTCTTCACTTGGTTCATCACTTGGTTCATCAGTTACAGATTCTGATGGAGTTGGTTTTGGAGCTGCATCATCATCAGATGAAGTATTTGATAGCGCGAAGATTGCCAACAAAACTATTCCTGCGATAACCAAGAATAAAATTCCAGATGAGTTGCTCTTCTTTGCAGGAGTTTTTGGGGCAGATGCAGGCGCTGCTTTAGGCGCACTTGTTGAAGAGAAAGAAGAAGTTGAAGAGCTTCCGCGGGTTGGAACTGGCGGAATAACTAACTTGGAGACATCTACGGTATTTGCGCTTCGCTTCGCGCTCTTTTTGGCTGGACGCTTTGCGCTCTTCTTTGCAGTTCGCTTCGCAGTTTTCTTAACAGCTTTCTTTACCGTGCGCTTTGCAGTTCGCTTTGCTGGGCGCTTTGCTGCCACGCGCTTTGCTGGGCGCTTCTTTGCAGCTGCCTTCTTCTTCGTTGCCACAATAACTCCTTCAGATCACGGGATTTACCTGACGGAAGCCTACCTTTGCAGAGAGTAATTCTTCGGTAGGGAGGCGTTACGGCAAGTAGAAGTTACAGAATAATAAAAAGGAGCCTGCTTAATTGATAAGAAATGGCTTTATCAATGGGGTGATTTGCGCCAGCGCCAGAGAGCGATGGCTGATGGCATCTTTTTCTATCGGTTCTAACTCCGCCAAGGTTCTGCCATCTCCGGAGATGGGCTCGAAAATCGGGTCATATCCAAAGCCATTGGCGCCAACGGGCGCCCTTCTAATTCTGCCCTGTAGTTCGCCACGAACAATCAGGTTTTCACCCGACGGCTTTGCAATCGCTATTACAGCAACAAATTTTGCACTTCGATTTGAATCCGGAACATCTTTTAACTCTTCCAACACCTTTTTTATATTCTCTTGATCGCCGCCACCTGACCAACGTGCCGAGAGAATGCCAGGTGCGCCATTAAGGGCATCAATGGCTAGTCCGCTGTCATCTGCGATTGCAGGAATCCCTGTGAACTTTGCAATGGAAATTGCTTTTAACAGGGCATTCTCCTCAAAAGTGCTCCCAGTTTCTGCAACATCTGGAATCTCGATCTGTGTTACAAGCTCTATGCCTTGCGAATCAAGTTGGAGAATTCGCTGGAATTCTTTTATCTTCCCAATGTTCTTGCTGGCTACTACCAATCGATACATTTAAATATTTCTAATTTGCAAGGGCAGATTGCTGCAACTTTGTTAATTCTTCACAACCAGCTAAGCCAAGATCCAATAGCTGATTTAATAATTCGCGTTTAAATGGAACTCCCTCGGCAGTTCCTTGAACTTCCACAAAATTGCCATCCCCAGTGCAGACAATATTCATATCAGTATCGGCTGTTACATCTTCTTCGTAACAGAGATCCAGCATCGGAACACCATTAATAATTCCAACGCTTACTGCAGAAACGGAACCTTGCAATGGAATATCGGTTATGTGACCTTCGCCCTTTGCCCAATTGAGCGCATCAACTAAAGCAACATACGCGCCAGTTATTGCTGCAGTGCGAGTTCCACCATCTGCTTGTAAGACATCGCAATCTAAGACAATGGTGTTTTCGCCAAGACGTTTCATATCGACGACTGATCGAAG
The DNA here is from genome assembly GCA_046085985.1 of Actinomycetales bacterium. Classification (GTDB taxonomy): domain Bacteria; phylum Actinomycetota; class Actinomycetes; order Nanopelagicales; family Nanopelagicaceae; genus MAG-120802. The sequence goes on along the minus strand of JBJSWS010000184.1, from coordinate 6,169 downwards.
AGATCTACCAACAAGTCGCGATATCTCTTGAGTTCTTCCGCCCAATTTTCCTTTAACACTCTCTCGATCGGAGCGAGTATGTGTTGCACGCGGCAACATTGCATATTCAGATGTCACCCAACCTTTTCCGCTTCCTACCAACCATCTCGGAACTCCAGGATTAAATGTTGCAACACAGAGCACTTTCGTGTTGCCAAAGGAAACTAGAACGGAGCCCTCTGCTTTGTTTAACCAATTTCGCTCAAAAGTAATCTTTCGAAGTTGATTTGCGCTTCGCCCATCAATCCTTAGTTCCTTATTACTCACTTAACTCCCCTTTGCTGGAATGAACTTGGCTAACTTCTGGCCCCAAAAATCGACGGGCTAGCACTGAGAAACTATTTGTATCTCCGCTGGCATAGAACTTGTATGTCGGTTTACTTTTCTCTTCACGAAGAAGTTTATTTTCAACAAGGATTCGGTATAGATCTTTGGCAGTTTCGTCGGCGCTCGAAACTAAAGTCACATCATTTCCCATAACATAAGAGATAACTCCAGTTAGTAATGGATAGTGAGTACAACCCAGTACCAAAGTATCGATGCCTTCTTTCTTAAGTGGGGCTAAGTAATTCTCTGCTTTCTGCTGCAGAGCCGCGCCAGAAGTTTCGCCGCGCTCGACAAACTCAACAAATTCCGGACAGGCTGCGCTCGTAAGTTTTAATTGCGGAGCAGCGGCAAATGCATCTTCATAAGCTTTGGAATCTATGGTTGTCTGTGTTCCAATCACGCCAACTTTTCCGGAACGAGTAGCAGAAACTGCCCTCCGTACTGCAGGCTGGATTACTTCAACTACTGGAATCTCATAACGCTCACGAGCATCTCGCAGCGTCGCAGCACTTGCCGTATTGCAAGCAATGACAATCGCCTTCACGCCAGCGGCTACGAGTCGATCCATAATTTCGATTGCAAAGCTACGAACTTCAGCCAAAGGTCTTGGTCCATAAGGTCCACGGGCAGTATCGCCGAAGTAAATTATTGATTCATTTGGTAGTTGATCGATGATTGCCCGTGCGACGGTTAATCCGCCAACTCCTGAATCAAAGACTCCGATTGGCGCTGAACTCTTCGGAGTAGACACTGTGGAAGTCTAAGCGAGGCGATGTCCGAATTGCCCTTTAGTTCTGAAATCACCAGAGATTTTCCAATCTTTTTCCAATTTAACTGCGAGTTTAGGTTGAACAACTCATGAGTAGGGTAGACGCTTTTCCTTACGTGTGGCCAAGGTCGTCCATTCCAGGGCGAAATAGGTTGCACTGCTCGCTTCAAACCGAAGTTCGAGTAAACCGTTTGATTCAATTGATAATCGATTATCAATTGAACTGAAGCCCACGGAGGCCAATTTGTTAACAACCATGGAGTTAACTTCAACTCAATGGGGCGCCGTATATAACGTCCTTTCATTCGGACTTATATCGATGCTCGCAACAACTGTTTATACCCTTGTTTCACAGAATCGAGTACTTCCTAAGTACCGTAATGCGCTAGTTCTATCCTCAATGGTTACATTCATTGCTGGATATCACTACATCCGCATCTTCGATTCATTCCACAAATCTTCAATGATCGAAGGAAACGTTGGCAAGGTTGTAACTGCAGGACATCCAGATGCATTTAACGAGGCATATCGTTATGTTGACTGGATTCTTACTGTGCCGCTACTTCTTGTTGAAGTTATTGCGGTTCTTGCGCTTGCTAAAGAAGCTTCAAAGTCTTTGATCACACGTCTGGTTCCTGCATCTGCAGCCATGATCGCTCTTGGTTATCCAGGAGAAGTTTCAAGTGATCAGGGAACAAAGATTCTTTACGGCGTTCTCTCAACACTTCCTTTCCTATACATCCTCTACATTCTCTTCGTAGAGCTAAGCAAGTCCCTAGATCGTCAGCCTGAAGGAGTTGCTGCAACAGTCGGCCGACTCCGTCTGCTCTTGATCGCATCATGGGGTGTTTACCCAATTTCTTACCTACTTCCAATCATCGATGCAGCTGGTGCAGCGAGCGCAAGCTCATTCACCGGTCGCCAGATTGGTTACACAATTGCAGATATCCTCGCAAAGTGCGTATGGGGTCTGACAATCGTGAAGATTGCAAGAATGAAATCAATCGCAGAAGGTATGAAAGACGACCACTAATTTTGCTGGTTTGAACTAGCTAAATTGATAAAGCGGGGCTCGGGAAACTGGGCCCCGCTTTATTTTTGAAATTCCATTCACTTAACGTGCAAAGTCATTCAGTTCTAATTAATCAATTCTTCGAGCAGAGATTGTTGTAGCCAGCCCAGCCAAGAATAAACAGCATAAACCGCCTTCATCGGATCATTATCAGTCATCAATTCAAATTTCTGATGAGAATTTATATCCTCATTGTCTTGCGCAGTTCGCTCTCCGATTCCAAGTCGAACCGCCAAGGCAAGTCTTAAATCATTTAACGTTGTTAGCCAAGATTGAATATCGCGCGAATCTATGAAGATTTTAAAAATACTTTTATCAATCGGTTGATCAGAGTTCCACTCCTCTTCACTCGGAATTAGAGCCTCGTAGACGAGATGAGCGGCAGATCGTTTCTTCTCTCGTAATCCGTATTCAGTGTATCTGCGAAACTCAGCAGCATCTCTCTCATCTTGATAAGCATTTGGGAGCAATCTTCGTAAAACTGGATCATCTGGCGGGGCATCATTGCCGGCAGATCCAAAGAGATTCATGAGCGGATCTATGTGATTTCCTGTAACAGATGAATCTCCAAGGAGTTCTAGTAATTGTTCTAGAAGATTAATTAGTACCTGCGACTCTTGGGTCGTAAAAGTTATTGTTATAAAGCCATTCTCATCGCGAATAAATTTCGAACTCATTGTCTAAAGCTCATCTGCTCTCTGAATTGTGGCCCAGAGCCCGTACTCGTGAAGTTGCTGTACATCTCGTTCCATTTCTTCTCGAGTTCCAGAAGAAACTGTCGCCTTTCCTTCATTATGAACTTTTAACATCAGTTCATGTGCCTTCTCTTTGGAATATCCAAAAACAACCATGAAAACATGCGTTACATATGTCATTAAATTAACCGGATCGTCCCAAACGATACATATCCATGGGCGATCGACTTTTAAATCTAAATTGGTATCTGTATCAGTTAATGTTCCAACCATAATCCAGATTTTCTCAAGAGTTCTTCTCTGAATCATTTGGCTCTTTACGTAGTCCGGCATATATCTCTTTACATGTTGGACAGATCGGGAATTTCTTTGGATCTCGATTCGGTATCCAACGTTTACCGCAGAGCGCCGTAACTGGTTTTCCGGTCACCGCGGATTCAACAATCTTCTCTTTCTTAACGTAATGCGCAAATCGCTCGTGGTCACCAGATTCCAGTTCTGATTGCTCGCTTCTTTCCAGCGTTTCTTCTTCCAACAAATCGCCGTTACGTCGAGTGAATAGGCCCATCTGATTCGCCATGACTCAATGATAGGAGAGGTTGATTAAGATGGGCAGATGAAGGATCTACTCCGCACCGACGATCTGAAGCGGTCGCAAGTTGAAACCTTGCTTGCAACTGCTCGAGACTTTGCAAAAGATCCCTTTCGTTCCGCAACGGCGCTAGCAAATAAGACAGTGGCCATCTACATGACAAAACCTTCAACTAGAACTCGGCTAGCGTCAGAGACTGCCGTAGCGCACTTGGGTGGAACGCCAATTTTTCTTCGTGGCGACGAGTTGCAGATAGGTCGCGGCGAAACTATTTCTGATACCGCAAAAATCATTAGCCAGTTCGCATCTGCGCTAATTATTCGCACTTTTAAACAGAGCGATGTTGATGAGTTGGGTAACGCTGCAAGTATTCCGGTCATAAATGCGCTTACCGATGAAGATCACCCAACCCAATTACTAGCTGATTGGGTTGTAATTACTGAAAAATTTGGAATGAATTACTCTGATAGAAAATTTGTTTATCTTGGCGACGGCAACAATATGGCTAACTCTTGGCTCTTGATGGGCGCAATAATGGGAGCACATGTTGTTGCGGTAACACCTTCTGGAAAATTTGGTGTTAATCAAGAAGTTGTTAAGCGTGCTGAAAATCTTGCGAAATTAAGTGGCGGCAAAGTGGAGCTTTCAAATGACCCTAGCGCTGTAAAAGATGCATCTGTTTTATATACCGATGTCTGGTTATCAATGGGAGATTCGCAATCCGAACAAAGTGAGCGAATGAAAGCGCTTTCGCCATATGCAGTTACCGAAGAACTAATGGCGCTAGCCCTCAAAGATGCAATATTCATGCATTGTTTACCGGCGCACCGTGGTGAAGAGGTTGCAGCCAGTGTCATTGATGGCGGACGATCTGTTGTATGGCAACAAGCTTTCCATCGCAGAACAACAATCCAGGCTCTTCTCTACCATCTGACCCGTGGGGATTTGTAGGAATTAGATGAAGATCTACGTCCCAAAAGAAACCAAAGCTGGTGAATGTAGAGTTGCATTGGTACCGGATGTAATTTCTAAGCTAACTAGGGCAGGCTTTTCAGTAACGATTGAAAGTGGTGCTGGAGTTCATGCGAGCGCCAGCGATAATGATTTTGTAAAGGTTGGCGCAACAATCGCAAGCGCTGCTGCAATTAGTGAAGCAGACGTAGTTCTCTCAGTACAACCTTTATCACCAACGCAATTTCAAAAGCTAAAGAGCGGTGCCTTAACAATTTCGTTCTTATCCCCTGTTTCAGCTACTGAGAAAATTGACGCTGCAGTTAAGGCAAAGTCCACATCATTTTCGCTAGAACTTGTTCCCAGAATCTCAAGAGCGCAATCCATGGATGCGCTGACTTCACAAGCTCTTTGCGCCGGCTATCGTGCAGTCTTAGTTGCGGCAGAAATATCACCTCGCTTCTTCCCGTTATTAATGACTGCGGCTGGAACAGTTACTCCAGCAAATGTTTTAGTACTTGGCGCTGGCGTTGCTGGATTGCAAGCAATTGCAACTGCCCGCAGGCTGGGGGCTGTCGTATCTGCTTACGATGTTCGACCATCTTCTGCAGATGAAGTTAAATCAATGGGAGCAACCTTTATCGATCTTCAATTAGAAGCGCTGGAGGGCGCAGGTGGCTATGCGCGTGAAATGAGTGAGGAGCGCGCTGCCAAGCAACGAGAACTTCTAACTCCATATATTTCAAAATCTCACATACTAATTACTACCGCAGCAGTGCCTGGAAAAACTGCACCACGACTAGTAACTAAAGAGATGTATCAAACAATGTCTCCTGGATCGGTGATTGTTGATCTGGCTGCTGAATCAGGCGGAAATGTAGAAGGTTCTATAGCCGGAGAGATTATTGAAGTTACTGATGGAGTAAAACTTTGGGGCGGTAAGGATGTGCCGAGCCAATTGCCATTTCACGCCTCATCTTTATATTCGCGAAACGTTGTAAATCTGCTCTTACTTATGGTGAAGGATGGAGCAATCAATATTGATTTCACTGACGAGATTATTAACGCTGCGGCAGTTACTCATGCTGGACAGAAACGAGGTTAATCAATGGATGCCATAGCAATCATTTCGATCTTTGTATTATCGGTATTCGTTGGCTTTGAAGTCGTTTCTAAAGTCTCATCAACGCTACATACTCCATTGATGAGCGGCGCCAATGCGATTCATGGCGTAATCCTCGTAGGTGCAATCATCGTTGCCGATCATGCGCAGACTTCTCTTGAGCTTGGCCTCTCAGTTGTCGCCATCGTACTTGCAACTGTGAATATGGTTGGTGGATTTGTCGTAACAGATCGCATGTTGGAAATGTTTAAAGGTAAGAAATCGTGAGTACATTTCTATATGACTTAATCGGCTTAATCGCTGGCGTCTGTTTTATTCTCTCCTTAAAGGGCTTATCGCATCCAAGAACTGCCCGCCGCGGAAATCTTTTGGGCGCAACCGGCGCAGCAATTGCAACTCTCTTAGTGTTTTTTAGATCTGAAAACGAAGGTCGAAATCTTGGCTGGATTCTGGGGGCAATTGCACTTGGCGTCTTAATTGGAGTTCCAGCTGCGCGCAGAGTTCAAATGACTGCGATGCCGCAACTAGTTGCACTCTTTAACGGTGTTGGCGGTGGCGCAGCAGCTCTGGTCGCGATCGTTGAATATTTGAAATTGGGAGA
>JBJSWS010000183.1:0-5935 GCA_046085985.1 Actinomycetales bacterium | reverse complement strand
CGCCATTCTCGCTTTTAACAATTGGGACACTTGATCAGAGTCGTGCGGTATTCCAGATTGATGTACCTGGAGTTCTTTCATTTATGTCTACCGGTGATGTAAACGATGTCGTAGAAGGTATAAATGATTTGCAAGCAAAATATGAAAAGCAATACGGCGCCGGTGACTATGTACCAAATGTTCCCCTCGCATATTGGGGATTCCGCTTGATGATTGGTTTTGGTGCGCTAGCAACGCTATTTGCACTAATTACTTATTGGCGTCTACGGAAAGGAGAGCTACCAAAAGGAAAGTGGTTCTTACCAGCGATGCTCTCGATGCCATTCTTACCAATACTTGCCAACTCCTTCGGATGGATTTTCACCGAAACCGCACGCCAGCCGTGGGTCGTGTTCGGTGTCTTCAAAACCGAAGATGGCGTCAGTCCAACCGTCGGAGCTGCAAGCGTTCTCTTCACAATGATTGTCTTCACGCTTCTTTATGGAGTCTTGGCAGTTATTGAATTCAAATTGATGATTCGTGCCATTCAAGTCGGGCCTGAAGTCATTGATACCTCCGATTTCGAAGCAGAACTCGGTGGCGATTCCACTAAGAAATTAACGATGGCCTACTAGGAGAGATCATGGAGCTAACAACATTTTGGTTCATCATTATTGCGGTTCTATGGATTGGATATTTCATCCTAGAAGGCTTTGATTTCGGCGTTGGAATGCTTTTGAAGAGTGTTGCGAAGAATCAAGCAGAACGTCGAGCTGTCTTAACAACCTTAGGACCTGTTTGGGACGGTAATGAAGTCTGGCTACTAGTAGCAGGTGGAGCAACTTTCGCTGCATTCCCAGAGTGGTACGCAACTTTGTTTAGTGGTTTCTATTTGCCGCTATTTTTAATATTGATGGCGCTAATTATTCGTGGCGTCGCCTTTGAGTATCGCAGCAAGTACGGCGATACAAACTGGCGAAATCGATGGGATAACGCGATTGTGATTGCAAGCTTCTTACCAGCGCTTCTTTGGGGAGTCGCATTTGCAAATATCGTTCGCGGAGTACCACTTGAAGTTCGAGACGGAGTCATTGAGTATGCGGGCGGTTTTTTCAATCTACTTAATCCATATGGATTACTTGGTGGCTTAGTAACGCTTTCGGTATTCCTAACACATGGTGCAATCTTCTTATCTTTGAAGACTGATGGCGCTATCCGCGAACGAGCACGTGCATTAGTAACGAAGATTGGTTTATTTGCTGCAGTTGTAACTGTGGCATTTCTTGCGATCACAGTCATTGCATACAACGATAAAGCGGAGACCTTTGGTTTAGCAGCTGTTGTTGCTATAGCTTGGTTAGCTGCGCTAGGTGCCAATCTAAAGGGACGCGAAGGTTATGCCTTTTTGGCATCTTCAATTGCTCTGGCATTTGCAGTAATCACCCTCTTTACTGCGTTATATCCAAACGTCATGCCAAGCTCGTTATTGGAAAATGCCTCTCTTACAATCAGTAACGCTTCATCTACTGATTACACTCTAAGAGTTATGACTTATGTTGCCCTTGTCTTAACGCCTCTCGTGTTAATTTATCAAGGTTGGACATATTGGGTATTCCGCAAACGTATTAGCGCAAATCAGATTACTTCACCAGAATCAGGTGTACTTGACTCTGTAAAGTAACTCTGTGAAGTTTATTGATCCGCGGTTATTTCGACAATCACGAAGTAGCCGCGGATTAATCTTTTTGGCTGTAGTAAGCGCCATATTAATAACAGTCTTTACCCTTTCCCAAAGTTACCTACTAGCAAATCTTATTTCGGCAGCATTTTTGAAAAAAGAAAGTTATTCCGATTTAGATAACCTCATTTATTTTTTGGTTGGAATCATGGCTGGACGAGTGATTTTGAACTACTTTGGCGAGCGAGTCACCAATCAAATTTCCCATCGAATTCGAATTGATCTACGTGGCCAGCTATTTGAAAAGATCCTAAAAAATGGCAGTCTGTTAAATCTACGTTACGGGCCAGGAAAGCTCTCATTGATTGCAACGAAAGCGATCTCGAATCTTGAACCATATTTCACCAGATTTGTTCCTCAGCTATTTGTCGCTTCTCTAGTTCCAATAGTCGTTGGTATAACAATCGCTTATCTAGACTTAATTTCTGGATTAATCGTTCTCTTTACCGTTCCGTTAATTCCATTCTTTGGAGCGTTGATAGGTAAATTCACAAGCGAAGCTATGGCCAAACGTTGGCGAACTATGGGCATACTCTCTGGTTATCTATTGGATCTGTTATCTGGACTTACAACTTTAAAGCTCTACGGAAGAGCAGAAGTTCAAGAAGGTCATATTTCAGAAATTGGTAATCGATACCGAAAAGAAACAATGAGAGTGTTACGAATTTCATTTCTTACCTCTCTTGCGCTTGAATTGATTGCAACTCTTTCTGTTGCTTTAATCGCGGTAACAATTGGACTTCGGCTGGTAAATGGAGATTTTGAATTATGGCGAGGTTTAATGATTTTGATATTGGCGCCAGAGGTTTATTGGCCGATACGAAATCTCTCGGCACAATTCCACGCGTCAGCTGACGGCATGGAATCGGCAAAAGAAATCTTTGAAATTTTAGATATAAAAGTTGCACCAGATAATGGAATCAAAGCGCCAAATAATGTTTCCAAACTTTCCTGGCAGGGATTAACAGTTGATTACTCCGATAGAGAGGTAGTTGCGCTCCCGTCCGGAGCAGCAAAGGCGGGAGAATTGACTTTATTAACCGGACCATCTGGTTCTGGAAAATCAACTTTCTTAAATCTTTTGCTTCGAATCATCGAACCAAGCACTGGTGAAATTAGGGTTGACGAGATTTTGCTCTCGCAAATTAAACGTAGTGATTGGCTTTCTACCATTGCCTGGGTGCCGCAAGAACCAAAATTTCCCAGGGTTGATATTCGCGGTTTATTTCGCATGAGTTCTTCAGAAGCTACTGATATGCAAATCTCTCAAGCGTTATCTGATGTTGGCTTAGCAAATCTTCCTCTGAGTAATTCACTTGCTTTATCAATTGGTCAACAGCGCAGACTCGCGCTGGCTCGAGCACTACTTAGAAATTCTCAGATATTGATCATGGATGAACCGAGTGCATCTCTAGATGATGAAAGTGAGATGAAAATTATTGAGATTTTAAAGAATGCTGCAAAGAGCGGAAAGATTGTAATTGTGGTTTCTCATAGAGAAGCACTTTTTTCAATTGCAGATTCCAAAATTGATTTCGCGGGAGTTCTCGCATGAGTTCACCCACAATTCAAAGCGCCCGTCCATATTTCTTTAGTTTCTTCTCTGCTTCATTGCTTGGCGCAATCTCACTTGCGATGGCAGTTGGTCTTTTGGCAAGCAGCGCTTGGCTAATCTCTATGGCAGCAACACAACCTCCGGTATTAACTTTACAAGTCGCCGTGGTGAGTGTCCGATTCTTTGGAATTAGTCGTGGCTTTTTTAGATATGCCGAACGAATCTGGAGCCATGATGCAATTTTGCGATCTGCCACATCTCTCCAACTCACTATTTATCGCGCCCTAGTAAATCGCCAGCCAGTCTCTTCAAACGTTGATCGACAAGGAAAGATTCTGCAACAACTGACTACCGATATCGAAGTTGTACAAGATCGATGGATCAGACTTGCGATTCCATTTTTCGGCGCACTCATATCGGGTTGGGCCGGCATCGGAATCATCTCCTGGCTTGCACCAAATATCGGCCTTATCAACCTTTTGCTATTCACTTTAGCAATAATATTGATTCCAATTTTGGTTGGAAAAAATTCCCTGAATCATTCTGGTGCAATATTTGACTCCGAAACAGCTATTGCCGATCAAGTAGCCAATACCTGCCGAAGCCATCTAGAAGCAGATATTTACGGCTATCAAGAGCAATTGCGGGATGAGTTAAAAACTGAAGAATTAAAAATTATAAATCAGGAACGTAAATTGATTAGCAATAGTGGAATTGGTGGATCGTTATTACTAGCACTTACCTTTATAGCGGTGGTTGTTTCATTTTTGATGGCGCTAGAAGACTTTGCATTAGGTGAGCTTGCAGGTGTTAATATCGCAGTTGTTACCTTGCTACCACTTGCTATCTTTGATGGAATCCCAATGTTGATTGCGCCGCTGGCTTTAGCCGGAAAAATCCGTCGCGCTACCAACAATATTGATCAGTTAATTAATTCCACGAACCCAAAAAGTAGTGTTGCAAGTCTAGAACCAGGTGAAACGTTAGTGAAGTTTGTAAATGCCCGGGCAATCTGGGCAGATCAAACTCTGTCGCATAACCCCATAACAGCGACAGTTAGAAAGAATGAACCAATTCTTATTAAAGGTGAGAGTGGAATTGGAAAAACTAGCTTGGCGCTGGCACTTACGGGTTTGATTAACTATGAAGGTTCCATACGAATTAATGGAATTGAAGTACGAGATATACATGAATCAAATCTTCAACAAACAATGACGGTGCTACTTCAAGATGAACAGTTGTTTGCCTCATCAATCAGAGAGAATCTTAAAATCGCAAAGCCAGATGCGAGTGATGACGAATTGCTTGCGGCGCTAAAAGAAGTGGAATTAATTGAGTTGATTAACTCATTACCTGAAGGTTTAGATACGCATATTGGGGCTTTTGGAACCAATTTTTCTGGAGGCGAAAAACAAAGATTTAGATTGGCACGAATCTTTTTGAGGGTAACTCCGCTCTATCTGTTAGATGAGCCTCTCGAGCATTTAGAGAAGGAACAGGCTGTTCGTATTTACCAAAGAATTAAACGTTATTGCCAGGGCAAAACTTTGATTCTGATATCTCACCAGGCGATAGATGAGATACCAGTAATCAAATTAAATTGAATCTTGCTTACCTAAAGTAACTTCAAAAATCTGGCTGCCGCCACTTGGCAGATCAACCTTTATTTTGATGGTGTCACCTGGGGCATATGACCGAATTCGTACAATTGCAGTGATCAAATCATTGATCTTCTTACCATCAATCTCTCGAATGACAGATCCACTTGGAATTCTTGCTTTTGCGGCAGCTTCGCCGTCAACTACGCGAAGAATCCGAGCTCCGGTGCCGGTGTAATTAGGGTCAAAATTAATACCTAGGAATGGGCGAGTGGATTTACCGGTTTCGATAATTTCATCGACAACTCGCTTTGCTTGATTAAATGGAATTGAGAAACCAAGTCCGATTGAGCCTGCTGTTCCACCGCTGCCCAATGAAGCAATTGCTGAATTAATTCCGACAAGTGCGCCAGTTGCGTCAACAAGTGGACCGCCAGAGTTTCCTGGATTAATTGCAGCGTCAGTTTGGATTGCATCAATAAAGGACTCGGTTCCGGTACTTCCTGTTGTTAATGGACGATTTAGCGCAGAGACAATTCCGCTAGTTACTGTTCCGGATAATGCAAGCGGTGAACCAAATGCAATCACAGGCTCACCAATTACCAATGTATTGGAATTTCCAAGTTTTATCGTTCTTAAATTTCCGCGATTAATCTTTAAAACTGCAATATCGTAGGCAACATCTCGACCAACAATTGATGCCGATTCCATATCACCATGATTTAATTCAACTTTTACAGTACCGCCAGTCATGGCATCATCGATTACGTGATTATTGGTGATGATAAATGAATTATTTGCACTGCTGCGATATATGACACCTGAACCAGTTCCACCACCATATTGAGTTGTCACCGAAATAGAAACAACAGAAGGCGAAACTGTTGCCGCAATTGTCTGTACATCAAGACCGGCGCCAACAATCTCCATCAACGTTCTAGATTTAGCACAGCTGCCATCGGTGCTGGCGTAAATAGCTTTAGTCTTCTTATCGACACAAACTTTTGTTGGCGGTGTATCGGGAGTAACCGCAACAGCAACTCCACCAGCGACAATTGCGCCAGT
>JBJSWS010000182.1:0-1601 GCA_046085985.1 Actinomycetales bacterium | reverse complement strand
ACCCAGAAAATCCAGCCCAACTTTTTAAATGTGATCTGACTTGGCTTACTTCATATTGGAATTGCACCTTTGGCCGCGGCTGTAAAGGTATCGATAAGAACCTTGCCGATCACGGCTGCTGCTCTGATGGCGCCTATTACTACAGCACCGATGATGAGAAGCGCGTTACCAAAGCCGCCAAACGATTAACTAAAGATATCTGGCAGAACTACAACATCGCCCGCAAAGGTAAGAAGTTCACTATCACCGAACTTGGTTTAGATAAAGATCGTAAAACAAGGAAAGTAAATCAAACTTGTATTTTCTTTAATGAGAAATCCTTTAGCGAAGAATATTTTGGATGTGCACTACATCATCTAGCAAATAAAGAAAATATTCACTATGTGGAAACAAAGCCAGATATCTGCTGGCAATTACCGCTGCGCCGCTCTTGGGAAACTCGATCGGTTGGCGATGAAAAAGTTGAAGTTACTGTAATCGGCGAATACACCAGACAAGCTTGGGGCGCCGGTGGTGAGGATTTGGATTGGTACTGCACCTCAAATACCGAAGCGCATAATGCAAATGTTCCGGTCTATATATCTCAGAAGACTGAATTGATTGCGATGATGAATGAAAGTGCCTACCAAGTTCTGAAAGATAAATGCGATTTAGTAATCAAGTCTCGAAAAAAATCACTTCCGCTTTTTGTTCTTCATCCCGCTTCCCGGTAACACTCGATCCATTAATTCTTCGACAACCAAAGTGATATCGCCTTTAGCTCTAGCTAAATTCGTCTCAAATCCTTTAAGCGCCTCAGCTATAGCCGGCTCGCTCATTACTCCAACTAGCGGTCCATACCGATCCTTAAAGAGATTATTTGCAACTCGACTTAACGCTTGTGCCAATTCGCTGCGCGCCTCATCAATGGTGGGCTCTGGACGTTTTCCTTCAAAAATGCCGACCGAAGGCTCTTCTCTTGCAGCCCTTAGGTAGCTTTCCTTTGAATTTGCTGAGGTCATGATGTCTTATCTTCGCAGAGCACTAGCATGAGTGCCATGCGAAAAAGAGTTCGGATTGCCACATTCCTCATCTCAACTCTTATTCTCACGCTTTTAAATCCAATCCAAGCACCGGCTCTCACTTTCAATTCAGCTCCGGCAACTATCTGGGGGCATACCTACGCAACCGATAAGCCCGCACCGCTTCTCAAAACAAAGCCTCGATCAGCAAACCTGGAAGGTGAAGTTAAGTCAGAGTGGAAAGTTAATTACAAAAATTTCCCTGCAAATGCGCAACAAGCAGTTCAATACGCGATTGATATCTGGTCCCGAAACTTTTCTTCACAGATTCCGATAAATATTGAGGCAACTTGGGAACCAAATAAGAATGATCAGATACTCGGTTCGGCGCGAGCCGGTTATTACTTCAACTCATTCCCTGGTGCACCTGATGAAGATCTCTGGTACCCATCGGCACTTGCTAATCGTCTTGCAAATAAAGATTTGGATGCAAAACAAAGCGAGATGTTACTTAATATAAATTCCAGCGCTGATTGGTATCTTGGAATTGATGGTAAGCCTACTTTTGGAAAATACGATTTGGCTTCCGTTGTTTTGCAT
>JBJSWS010000181.1:0-2333 GCA_046085985.1 Actinomycetales bacterium | reverse complement strand
GGTTCGCATATCGCAACCAGAGGCACAGTGTTCGCAAGCAGATGGCGTTGAAACTAAATCGAATGGTCGAGCGCGGAATCGATAAGAAGCACCAGTTAGCGCACCAACTGGACAAATCTGCACAGTATTTCCAGAGAAATAAGATTCAAATGGATCTTTCTCGTAAATTCCAACTTGTTGCAATGCGCCACGTTCATTCAATGTAATAAATGGATCGCCAGCAATCTGCTCCGAGAATCGAGTACAGCGCGCGCAGAGAATGCAACGTTCGCGATCTAGTAGTACTTGTGAAGAAATAGTGATCGGTTTTTCAAAGGTTCGCTTTTATCCCTCGTAACGAGATTCACCGCGACCATTGCTCATTGCCTGGTTTTGCAGCGGACATTCGCCACCTTTATCGCAGACCGGGCAATCGAGCGGGTGATTAATAAGGAGTAACTCCATAATTCCCTGTTGCGCTTTATCGGCAACTGGAGAAGTTAATTGAGTATTTACAACCATTCCTGGTTCTACTGGAATGGTGCAAGAGGCTTGTGGCTTTGGAAACTTTCGACCATTGATTTCAATCTCGACCAGACATTGACGACAAGCTCCGACTGGATCAAGTAATGGGTGATCGCAGAAACGAGGAATTTGAATTCCCAATTTCTCTGCAGCGCGAATTACTAGAGTTCCTTTAGGAACAGTAACTTCAAAACCATCGATAGTTACCGTAATTAATTCAGTCTCTGTTGAGATCTCTTGAGTACTCATCGACGCTCCGCCAAATCAAATAAGGTCGACTTTGCTGGATCAAAAGGACAACCGCCTTGTTTTAAGTGTTCAAGATATTCATCGCGGAAATACTTGATGGAAGAAATGATTGGGCTAGCTGCACCATCTGCAAGTGCACAGAAAGAACGACCTGCAATGTTGTCACAGAGATCTAGCAACTTATCTAGATCTTTTGCTTCACCTTTACCGTTCTCTAAATCTTCCAAAATCTGAACCAACCACCATGTTCCTTCACGACATGGTGTGCATTTGCCGCAGGATTCGTGTTTATAGAACTCGGTCCAACGAAGTACAGCGCGGACAATACAAACTGTCTCATCAAAAATCTGAAGCGCTTTTGTACCAAGCATTGAGCCAGCAGCGGCTACACCTTCATAATCAAGTGGCGTATCAAGATGTGCATCGGTAAATAGCGGTGTTGAAGATCCACCTGGTGTCCAGAACTTTAATTTATGTCCATTACGAATTCCGCCAGCCATTTCAATTAGTTCGCGAAGAGTAATTCCAAGTGGCGCTTCAAACTGTCCCGGATTTTTCACATGTCCTGATAGCGAATAGAGAGTAAAGCCCTTTGATTTCTCAGTTCCCATCGCCTGAAACCACTCGACTCCGTTATTAATAATCGCGGGAACTGAAGCCACTGATTCCACGTTATTTACAACAGTTGGTCTGGCATAAAGGCCAGCAATCGCAGGAAATGGCGGGCGAAGTCTTGGTTGACCGCGGAAACCTTCCAGCGAATCCAAAAGCGCAGTCTCTTCACCGCAGATATATGCACCGGCACCGACATGAAGAACTAGTTCTAAATCAAAACCTTTACCTAGAATATTTTTGCCAAGTAAGCCTGCTTTATATGCATCATCGATAGCCTGTTGGACGCGACGAATCACATGTGCAACTTCACCGCGAATATAAATAAATGCGTAGTTAGCGCGAATTGCATACGCGCCAATAATTATTCCTTCAACTAATGAATGTGGATTTGCAAGAAGTAGCGGCATATCTTTACAGGTGCCTGGCTCTGATTCATCAGCATTAACGACGAAGTAATGTTCCTTATTATCACCTTGCGGAATAAATCCCCACTTCATTCCAGTTGGGAAACCTGCGCCACCTCGACCACGTAGCCCAGAATCTATTACTAATTTAATAACATCATCAGGTGACATGGAAAGCGCTTTTTCAACCGCTTTATATCCACCGTTGCGCTTATAACCTTCGATAGTAAATGAATCTTTCTGATCCCAGAATGCAGAAAGTACCGGCGTTAGTTTGGTCATTTACTTACCGCCCTTTGCAATCTTTAAGCCAAGCAAAGTTGCATCTCCTGCTTGGACACCCTCGCCAGCTTTTCCATCATTTACACCGGCAAGTAACTCTGAATTCTCTTTCCAAGTTGGTAATTTATTTGGACCACGTGTTGGCGCCGGTGGATTTCCAGCACGACAAGAGTCAACTAAATCTTTCGCTGATTGCACGGTCTGGTTATCGTAAAACTCCCAATTGACCATGACTACTGGCGCATAATCACAGGCCGCATTACATTCAATATGTTCAAC
>JBJSWS010000180.1:0-1242 GCA_046085985.1 Actinomycetales bacterium | reverse complement strand
CTTTTAACTCAATCTGCATCTGCTGCCGGAGCTTTAGATCTAGAGCGCCGTGTGGTTCATCAAGTAGAAGAACGGAAGGGCGATTAACTAGTGCTCGTGCAAGTGCTACACGTTGCCGTTGCCCACCAGATAATTGACTCGGCTTTCGATTCTCATAACCGCTAAGTCGAACTTGCTCAAGAGCTTCCAACGCTTTTGCACGACGCTCTTTCTTATCTACCTTCTTGACTCGAAGGCCGTACTCAATATTTGTTATTACATCCATATGCGGAAAGAGCGCATAATCTTGAAATACCGTATTTACATCGCGTTCATAAGGTGGCAGATGTGTAATGTCATTGCCATTTAATTTGATAGTTCCAGAATCAGGATCTTCAAAGCCGGCAATCATGCGAAGCACAGTTGTCTTACCTGAACCTGATGGTCCAAGCAGAGTTAAGAATTCGCCAGCGTGAATATCAAGATCGACGCCATCAACTGCTTTAACCGAACCAAAAGCTTTGCTTAGGCCGCGAATTTCAATTAATGCCACTCCGGCACATTACCTACATAACTCATCTTCCTCTAGACTTTTTTTATGCTTCATTTATCAATTCTTTATAACAAGAGAGGTAAGAAGCAGAATCGGTTTACCAAAATTCTCGGACCGGGACTGATAACCGGAGCCGCAGATGATGACCCATCAGGAATAGCGACTTATTCCCAGGCCGGAGCTACCTATGGCTTTGGACAGCTTTGGAGTATCGCGCTCTGCCTGCCGCTGATGATTGCCGTCCAGGAATGTTGCGCTCGCATCGGTTCGGTTACCGGTCAAGGATTAGTAAAAGTTACGTCTCGGATCTACTCAAGAAGAATTGTTTACGGTGTTGTTGTATTGGTTGTGATTGCAAATGTAATAAATATTGGCGCAGATATAGCAGCGATTGGTAGCGCATTAAATCTACTGATACCGCTTCCAGTAATGCTCCTATCAACTTTGTCAGTTCTAGTAATTCTTGCTCTGGAAATATTCGTTGGATATCACACCTACTCCAAGTACCTAAAAATACTTGCCCTAACTCTTATCTCTTACGTAATAACAGCCATCATCGTTAATCCAAATTGGTCAGAAGTCGTTAAATCTTTCTTCATCCCAAAGATTTCTTGGACAGCTGATTATTGGTACGTAATAGTTGCCTTAATCGGTACCACAATAAGTCCATATATGTTTTTCTGGCAGGCGGCCGAAGAAGTCGAAGAGCG
>JBJSWS010000179.1:0-1609 GCA_046085985.1 Actinomycetales bacterium | reverse complement strand
ATCTCCTTTTCAACGTCCTTTACTCGAGAAACTAACTCTGAAATACGTTCTGGCAAATCTTCGGTCTTGGCGCCCTTAATTAATTCAGTCAAAGAGTTCAAGAGAACATGCTCTTTAGCAAGGAATCGAAAGGCATCAACGCCAACCAGAGCTTCTACGCGCCTAACACCTGCTCCGATTGAGGACTCTGAAAGTATTTTTATCAGGCCTAATTGCCCTGATCGAGAAACATGGGTTCCACCGCACAATTCTTTAGCCCAATCACCAACGCTTACAACGCGAACTTTTTCGCCATACTTCTCGCCGAAAAGTGCCATTGCGCCCATAGATTTCGCTTCATCAAGTGACATCTCTTGTGCCGACACTTCAAGATCTTTCTGTAGAAGATCGTTAACCTTGAACTCGACTTCTTCAATTATCGATTTAGGAACAGCGCCGGTTGCTGGAAAATCAAAGCGGAATCTTCCAGGTGCATTTTCAGAACCAGCCTGGGTTGCTGTCTCCCCCAAAAGTTCACGGAATGCCTTATGCACCATATGCGTTGCAGTGTGCGCTCTTGATATGCCAATTCTTCGTTCCATATCAATAGCAGCGTGAATTGATTCACCCGTTGCAATTTCGCCTTCCCGAATGATTCCTCTGTGAACATAAAGACCCGGAACTGGAGCTTGCACATCGTCAATTTCAATTAAAGCTCCATTTGGCCCGGTTATAAAACCTGAATCAGCAAGTTGGCCGCCACCTTCAGCGTAAAACGGGGTTCGATCTATGACCAACTCAATCACAGAGCCTTGCGTAGCGTTCTTAACATTCTTTCCGTCGACCAAAATTCCCAAGACGGAACCTTCGCTGGAATTCCTCTCATAGCCGACAAATTCCAATCTTTTCGCGTTGTCAGCTATCAGCTTGAATTCCGATAG
Organism: Actinomycetales bacterium; assembly: GCA_046085985.1. GTDB lineage: Bacteria > Actinomycetota > Actinomycetes > Nanopelagicales > Nanopelagicaceae > MAG-120802. The sequence continues at coordinate 689 of JBJSWS010000179.1, read as the reverse complement.
ATCAGTATGTCCAGTTCGCTTTAACTTTGCATCGCTTTTTGCGCGTTCCTTCTGCTCTCTCATTAGACGTTTAAAACCATCGGCATCGATCTGCAATCCCTCTTCTGCAGCCATCTCTAATGTCAGATCGAACGGAAAGCCAAATGTGTCGTGAAGTTTGAAAACTTCCTCCCCAGGAAGAATAGGAGATTTCGACGACTTGATCTTCGTTACCGCTTGATCAAAGATTTGAGTTCCACTCTTCAAAGTGGAGAGAAATGTAGATTCCTCTGCAACAGCGACCTTGCAGATACGTTCGCTTTCCAACGCTAGCTCCGGATATTGAGGTGACATCGCTTCAATTGAACTCTTGATTAACGCCTCAAGATTGCCATCAGGCGCTCCGAGTAATCTCATATTTCTTATAGTTCTACGCATCATCCTTCTTAAAACGTAACCGCGACCTTCATTGCCTGGAATAACTCCATCGCCAATTAACATCAAAGCAGTTCTAGCGTGGTCAGCGACAACTCTTAATGAAACATCGTTCTTAACATCTTTTCCGTATTGAACTTCGGAAATTTCAGATGCGGTTTTCAGAATATGAGAGGTTGTATCAATCTCATAGATATTGTCAACACCTTGAAGTAGCGCTGCTGTGCGTTCTAGCCCCATTCCAGTATCGATATTCTTCGCCGGAAGTTCTCCAA
>JBJSWS010000178.1:0-1202 GCA_046085985.1 Actinomycetales bacterium | reverse complement strand
CCTACCTGCAGGAGTAACTGCAGTAGTCGTGAGTCTCCAACCTATTTTGGTCTCTGTTGTTGCTGTGAAATTCTTAAATGAGAACCTAGGGCTTGTAAAAGTTCTCGGCTTATTACTTGGTTTATCTGGCGTTTTATTCTTGATGCTACCCCGAATTTTTCAGGGTGAATTTAAATTGGAGTTCCCAATTGTTGGAATTATCTCTAGCGTTTTAGCACTTTTAGGCACAACGACGGGTTACTTAATGCAGAAAAAAGGTGGAAGTGAAATTCCATTCCTTCCAGGTACTGCAGTTCAATTTGTCACCGCAACTATTCTCTTTGCCATTCTTGGCGGATTCTTTGAAGGATGGTCAATTGAGGTAAATCTCCAATTTATTCTTGCGCTTGCTTGGATCGTCCTAGCGCTCTCAATTGGATCAATATTCCTACTCTTTTATCTACTGAAGCACGATAGCGCGAGCTCAGTTTCTAGTCTCTATTACTTAGTGCCACCACTCACAGCTTTGCAGGCATATTTCTTTTTCAAGGAGACCATAAACGGAATTGGACTCTTTGGCATGGCGTTAGCTGCTCTTGGAACAGTATTGGTTACAAGAAAACCGCGCTAACATGTCGCTATAGCGAGAGGTAGTCAATGGCGACGAAGCTGATTTATGCCTTCCATGAAGGCAATAAAGATTTGAAAGATTTGCTGGGCGGCAAAGGAGCAAATCTTGCCGAAATGGTTCGTATCGGATTACCCGTTCCGCCAGGATTCACAATCACAACCGAAGCTTGTAAAGAGTATTTGGCTAAGGGCAGTGCGCCAATAGAGTTAGAAGTGCAGGTAACTAAGGCGCTTCGTAATCTCGAGGATGAAATGCAGAAGAGGCTAGGCGATCGAGAAGATCCACTGCTGGTTTCTGTTCGCTCTGGTGCCAAGTTTTCAATGCCAGGAATGATGGAGACCATTCTTAATGTTGGATTAAACGATCAATCAATTGAGGGTCTGATTAAGCAGACTAATAACCCAAGATTCGCCTGGGATGCCTATCGCAGATTAATCCAGATGTATGGCAAGACTGTTTTGGGAATTGAAGGAAGTAAATTTTCAAAGGAATTAGAAAGTGCAAAGAAGGTAGCTGAAGTAAAGAATGATTTTGAAATCCCGGTTTCAGCTCTGCAAGTTTTAGTAAAGAAGTTTAAGGAGATTATTAAGAC
>JBJSWS010000177.1:0-1141 GCA_046085985.1 Actinomycetales bacterium | reverse complement strand
GCCGGTCAAGAGGTAGAGGGCTCTTGAACAGGATGCTTATCCTGCCATGAGCCCGCCCAATCGCCCAATTTGGGCTTAACGCCCCTCTTCCTGCGCGCGTTTTGCAGGGTTACCCGATTTAGATTTCTTTAATGGCTTAGTTGAAGGTGCCTTCGTCGCAATTCCAGCGCTCAAACCCGGAAAATTCACTGGCGAGCCATTCGGTAATGGTTTCCCAGATCGCATCTGTTTCATCATCTTCTGCGCTGCGGTAAATCTATCTACAAGATTATTTACCTCAGAGACTGTTCGACCACTTCCAGTGGCGATTCGCAATCTTCTAGAACCGTTAAGAATTTTCGGCTCGATTCGCTCGGCAGGAGTCATCGATTGGACGATTGCCCGTGTCTTTACTAGTTCGTTGTCATCAAGTGCCGCCATTTGCTTCTTCATAGCTGCGCTGTTGGCGCCTGGCAACATTCCAAGAATCTTTGTCATAGAGCCCATCTTCTGCATTGCTTGAATCTGCTCTAAGAAATCTTCTAAAGTAAAAACTTCACCGGAGACAAATTTCTCCTCAAGCTTCTTGGCAGTTTTCTCATCAATGGATTGCTTAGCTTGCTCAGCTAATGTTGCAATATCCCCCAAACCAAGGATTCGAGAAGCCATCCTATCGGGATAGAAATAATCAATATCACTCAACTTCTCGCCAGTTGAAGTAAAAATAATTGGTTTCTTTATTGTTTCAACAATCGAAAGCGCCGCGCCGCCTTTAGCATCGCCATCTAACTTAGTTAGAACAACTCCATCAATACCTACGCCATCTTCAAATGCCTTTGCCGTATTAACCGCATCTTGACCAATCATTGAATCCACAACGAAAAGAACTTCATCCGGCTTAACTACGTCCTTAATTCTTTTCGCTTCATTCATTAGCTCTGAATCAACGCCGAGTCGACCAGCTGTATCGATGATTACTAGATTGAATAATTTGTTCTTGGCATGTTCGATTGCAAGCTTCGCAACTGAAACTGGATCGCCTTTACCGTTGCCCGGCTCTGGAGCAAATATCGGAACATTTACACTCGTTGCTAAAGTAGAGAGTTGAGTTACTGCATTCGGACGTTGCAGATCTGCAGCTACCAAGAGTGGCGTATTTCCT
>JBJSWS010000176.1:0-18444 GCA_046085985.1 Actinomycetales bacterium | reverse complement strand
TTATTAGCAAGGAAGATCATCCAAAGTTAATGTTATACAGCAGTTACGCCGGCAGAACGGTCGATATTTCCGAGGACGAAGTTTCGATGTATGTCTGTGGGATTACTCCTTACGATGCAACGCACTTAGGTCACGCAGCTACCTATTTAACTTATGACTTAGTGAATCGATTCTTAATTGCATCGGGTAGGAAAGTGAATTATGCGCAGAACGTCACTGATATTGATGATCCGCTCCTAGAGCGAGCCAACCGAGATAAGACCAATTGGGAAGATTTGGCAGATTCTCAAATAGAACTATTCAAAGATGATATGGCAGCACTTCGCGTAAATCCGCCTACATTCTACGAGAGCGTCACTGAGAACATGGATTTAATCATTGCGGCTATCGAGAAAATATCGGAGAAGGGATATGTCTACGAAGTCGACGGAGATATTTATTTAAACCTGAGAGCCATTCTGGGCGCCATTGAGAATCTACCTTTTAACGAAAATGAGGCCCTGCAAATTTTTAGGGAGCGAGGCGGAGATCCCGATCGAAAAGGCAAAAAGCACCCGTTAGATAATCTACTTTGGCAGAAAGCGCGCGAGGCAGAACCGAGCTGGAGCAGTCCATTTGGTTACGGGAGGCCAGGATGGCATGTTGAATGCGTCGCCATTGCTCTCGGATTTCTTAAAGTTGGCGATAATTTCTGCATCACGTTGCAAGGTGGTGGAAATGATCTATTTTTCCCGCATCACTATATGTCTAATTATCAAACTTTTGCGCTAAGTGGAAAACCGCTGGCCAAGATTTTCTCGCACGCCGGAATGATTGGTTACGCAGGCGAGAAGATGAGCAAAAGTAAAGGCAATTTAGTTTTCGTCTCCAAACTTCTGGCGGCAGGTACGGATCCGATTGCATTGCGGGCTGCGTTATTGAATCGCAATTACCGAGAATATTTTTTGTGGGAAGATGCAGAGATCGTTAAGGCAACAAGATTATTGGAGAAATTGCGCTCGTCTCTATCTAGGGAAGAGGTTGCACCGACTGAAGAAGTAATTGAGGAATTGGTAAGATTCTTATCTAACGATCTAGATACAGTTTCTGCGTTTAGAACTCTCACCAATTGGTGCGAAAGAACTGAAAATGGTGAGACGGGTGGTAGCGCTGGAAAATTAGCTCGAACAATCGATCTATATTTAGGTTTGGCTCTTTAAACTTCGGGATTGCTTCTCAAGAATCTTTCCACTTCACGAGCGATTGAATCTCCGGTAATTTCTGGTAGATCCGCAGCATCCTTGCTCTTCTCCAACTCCTTGACGTATTCTCCAATCTCATTGTCTTCGCGAGCAATCTTGTTTACTTGGTTCTCCCAATTACTTGCAGATTCCGTTAAATCCAATAATGGAATTTCAATTGAAAGAAAATCTTCTAATGCATTAACTAGCGCCAAAGAAGCTTTGGGGCAGGGCGGTGTGGAGACATAGTGGGGAACCGATGCCCACAACGAGAGCGCATCGATATCGCGCTTGCTGGCAAAATCTTGCAGAACGCCAACAATGCCAGTTGGCCCCTCGTATTTAGAAATACTTATGCCGAGTCGATTTGATATCTCAGGGTTCGCTCCGCTCGTTGTTACAACGATGGGTCTGGTATGCGGCGTATCTGCCAAGAGCGATCCAAAGGTTATTGATGTTTCCACTTCGTAATCGTCTGCCAAATCAAGCAAATCTTTGCTGAAACTCTGCCAACGCATCGATGGCTCAATTCCATTCACTACCAAGAAATCGTGCGCAAGATGGGGCGTTGTAACTTCATAGACGGACGTGGTGGGCCATGAAATTCTTCTTAGAGATTGTTCATCTACTTTTATGGTTGGGCGATTAACCTGAAAATCGTAGTAATCCTCTACATCAACTTCTGCGATCAGATGTGAATCCCAGACCTTCAGAAGATGAGAAACCGCATTTGTAGCTGCCTCTGCCGCGTCATTCCAACCGGCAAAAGCTGAGACCATAACTGGGGAACGTAATGCATATTTACTCCTCAGAAGGTGCATGAAAGAACCCTACGATAAAGTTAGGGTGATGAGCACGCCGAAAGTAAGCCAATCCTTGCGCGCTGCTTTAGAGACACGGACATTAGTTGCCGACGGAGCCATGGGGACCATGATCCAGGCAGCTAATCCTTCATTAAGCGATTTCCAAGGATATGAAGGATGTAATGAAATACTAAATATCACGCGTCCTGATCTGATTGCGCAGATACATAGAAAATATCTTGATGCGGGCGTTGATTTGATTGAAACAAACACATTTGGCGCAAATCTAGGAAATTTAGGCGAATATGGGATTACCGAGCGTACCTACGAACTTGCAAAAGCAGGTGCGCAAATTGCATCCACAGTTGCTAAAGAATATTCACCGCAAAGGTGGATCCTGGGCTCTCTTGGTCCGGGAACAAAACTTCCCACGTTACTTCACGTCACATATGCGCAACTGGAAGAATCATATTTTCAAGCGGCCCGCGGCTTAATCGAAGGTGGCGCAGATGGTCTTTTGATTGAAACCACGCAAGATCTTCTACAAGCAAAAGCGGCAGTCAATGGGGCACGTCGAGCAATTAATGAATCTACCCAGGATATTGTTCTTATAGCGCAAGTAACTATTGAAACAAATGGAACTATGTTGCTTGGTAGTGAGATTGGAGCTGCCTTAAATTCACTCGGAGCTTTAGGAATTGACCTGATCGGACTCAATTGCGCAACTGGTCCAACCGAAATGAGTGAACATCTTCGGTATCTTTCCAAGCATTCATCGATTCCGATTTCGTGTATGCCTAATGCCGGACTTCCCGTCCTGGAAAATGGGGGAGCGTCATATCCATTAAAACCGAAGGAATATTCAGAGGCTCTCGTTGATTTTGTAAAAAACTATGGAATCAGATTGGTAGGTGGATGCTGTGGCACTACCCCCGAACACCTAGCTGAACTTGTTAAAGCTATAAATGAGATGCCAGATACTCTTGCAAATAGCAAGCGTGAGATTTCCCCAGAATACGGCGCATCATCCCTCTATCAATTTGTTGCCTTTAATCAAGATAAAACTTATTTATCGATTGGCGAACGTGCGAATGCAAATGGGAGCAAAGCTTTCCGTGAAGCGCTCTTGGCAGAAAACTGGGATCAATGTATTGAGATTGCCAAGGAGCAAATCAGAGATGGAGCCCATCTACTTGATCTATCTGTAGATTATGTTGGACGCGACGGGGCAAAAGATATGCGCGAGATAGCGTCGCGTTTGGCAACAGCCTCGACGCTGCCCATAGTGTTGGATTCAACGGAGCCTGAGACCCTCCGTGCGGGACTAGAAGTTCTTGGCGGACGTTGCGTCATTAATTCAGTCAACTATGAAGACGGGGATGGACCAGGTTCTCGATTCGCACGGATAATGCCTTTGGTTAAAGAACACGGTGCAGCAGTTATTGCGCTAACAATTGATGAAAAAGGTCAAGCGCGAACCAAGGAGTGGAAGATCGAAGTAGCTCGTCGCTTGATCACCGACTTGAGTACTAAATGGAATATCGCGCATTCAGACATAATCTTAGATTGCTTAACCTTTCCGATTGCAACTGGTCAAGAAGAAACTCGCGGAGATGCTCGCGAGACAATAGCGGCAATTGCGCAATTAAAGTCAGAGTTTCCAACGGTGAATACAACTTTAGGTGTAAGTAATGTTTCCTTTGGTTTGAAACCAGCAGCAAGGGTAATTTTGAATTCCGTCTTTTTGGCGGAGGCGGTAAATGCTGGACTTGGATCGGCAATTATCCATCCATCAAAGATAGTTCCACTCAACAAGATCCCCAACGAGCAATTGGAGGTTGCGCTGGATCTGATTTACGACCGAAGACGTTTTCAAGGTGACGAATGTATTTACGATCCGTTAACCCGGTTTCTAGATATTTTCGAAGATGTAGAAACACAAGGAACGCGTAAAAGTAGAGCAGAGGAGCTTGCTGAACTCCCTCTCCAAGAACGGTTGCAGCGCCGAATAATTGATGGGGAGAAGTCAGGGATAGAGAAGGATCTTGATGAAGCACTTTCTGGTGGGCGATCTGCGATTGCAATTATCAACGAAGATTTGCTCGCTGGTATGAAGATTGTCGGTGAATTATTTGGAAGCGGCCAAATGCAACTCCCGTTTGTTCTCCAATCAGCAGAAGTAATGAAAATAGCTGTTGCGTACCTTGAGTCATTTATGGAAAAAGCGGAAGTCCAAGAACGTGGCTCAATTTTATTGGCAACAGTTAAGGGCGATGTGCATGATATTGGGAAGAATCTCGTTGATATTATTCTAACTAATAATGGATATCGCACCGTCAATATCGGCATAAAGCAAACAATCAATCAAATAGTAGAGGCGGCTGAGCAAAATAATGTAGATGTAATCGGTATGAGCGGTTTGCTGGTTAAATCAACTGTCATTATGAAAGAGAATCTTGAGGAGCTAACTTCAAGAGGACTTGCGAAAAAATGGCCCGTTCTACTTGGCGGAGCGGCACTTACTCGATCTTTTGTAGAAGACGATTTAGCGAGTGTTTTTCCTGGAACTGTGAGGTATGCAAAAGACGCCTTCGAGGGATTATCACTAATGGACAAGTTAATGGCGATGAAAAATGGTGATACCAATATTGAACTTCCAGCGCTGAAGAAACGGGTAACCAGACGTAGCGATGATGGAGATATGAAAATCGATACTCGAAGGAGCGATGTATCGTCAGAGAATTTCATTCCCGCTCCACCATTTTGGGGAACTAAGGTTGTTAAAGGGATACCGCTACAGGATTTCGCCAAGATGATCGATGAGAGGGCTCTTTTCATTGGACAATGGGGGTTAAAGGGTGGAAAAGCTAACTTTGCTACGGTTTTAGATGAGGCGAGACCCAGATTACGTAATTTGCTGGCGGAAGCTCAGATCAACTCCTGGTTTATGCCAGCAGTTGTTTACGGATATTTCCCTTGCTATAGCGAAGCAAATGATTTAGTTCTAGTCGATCACATTAGTAAAGATGAAATCGCACGTTTTTCATTTCCAAGACAGCGCCGCGACCGCAGACTATGTATTTCGGATTTCTTCCGAACCAAAGAATCAGGTCAGCTAGATGTAATTGCTTTACAGGTGGTCACGATGGGATCACGTATCAGTGAAGTTACAAATGAGCTATTCGAGTCGAATGATTATCGACGATATCTCGAGTTACATGGTCTATCTGTCCAATTGACAGAGGCGTTAGCAGAGTTCTGGCATCGCCGAGTGCGCTCAGAGCTAAAAATTGATTTGCCGGCTGACGATAATTTAGAGCAGGTTCTAGATCAGGGTTATCAGGGATCCCGATATAGCTTTGGCTATCCAGCATGCCCTGACCTCTCACAGCAAATTGCGCTCTGTAAATTGTTGGATACTTCCCGAATTGGCGTCTCGTTATCTGAAGAACATCAATTACATCCAGAACAATCAACTTCTGCGATTGTTGTTCACCATCCGGAAGCTAAATATTTCAATGCGAATTGATTAGATTTTGAAACTTTTTGACGCGATTCTTTGGGACATGGATGGAACCCTGGTGGATAGCGAACCAATCTGGGCAGAAGAAGAAAGTAAGTTGATGGCTGAGTATGGTGTTACTTGGACCGAATCGGATTCTCATGCCTGTCTCGGCGGTCCGATCTCAAAGCTAGATACCTACATGCGGAATTTAGTTAGCGAACCGTTGGCGCCAAACGTACTTGCAAATCAGTTAGTAGATCGAATGGCAAAGCGCTTAACAACCGATACCCAGTTTGCCGCTGGGGCATTTGATCTTCTAAGTGAATTTCAAAGCGCAAATCTACCTTTGGCTTTAGTAACGGCAAGTAATCGCGACATTATGAATTCGGTTCTTTCCTCTTTCGATAAGTCATATTTTCCGGTAGCTGTTTGCAGCGAGGATGTTTCCCAATCAAAACCGAATCCCGAGGGCTATCTTTTGGCTGCCGAGAAACTTAATGTTGACATTGAACGGTGTCTGATTATTGAAGATTCGCTAACGGGCATGACTGCGGCTATTGATTCGGGAGCGTATCTTCTTGGAATTAATCCACATCACAGTCTTAAGAAATACGAGCGTGCTGTATTCATTTCTGGCCTTACTGATATTTCTATGGAATATCTTTATGCGCAATTCTCAGAGATAATGGCGAAATGAAGAGTCTGGGTAGGGGATTACTTGAACCGGGGGATCGTGTTCAGCTTACTGATGAACGAGGCAAGATGTATTCGTTCTACCTTATTGAAGGGGGACAATGGCATTCACATCGGGGCTGGATTAATCATAACGAGATTATTGGTAAGGATGAAGGTGTAGTTGTTGCGTCAAGCAATGGATCGAACTACCAAGTTTTTCGTCCATTGCTAAATGATTATGTTCTCTCGATGCCGCGTGGGGCGACCATAATTTATCCAAAAGATAGCGCCGTAATTATTGGTTTTGCGGATGTATTCCCAGGTGCGCGTATTTTAGAAGCTGGTGCAGGAAGCGGCGCTCTTTCAATATCCATTTTGCGTGCTATTGGTGAAAACGGCGAATTGGTTTCTTATGAAATTCGTGGCGATTTTCAAGAGATCGCTCGGGAAAGTGTCAAGAATTACTTCGGATATCTGCCAACGAATTGGAAATTGAAGAATGGTGAAGTTCAAAGTGGAGATTTTCAAGGCGATTTTGATCGAGTTATTTACGACATGTTGGCTCCTTGGGATGCTTTAGAAACTGCGATAAAGGCCCTTCGAAATGGCGGAGTACTTTGTTGTTACGTGGCTACAACCACTCAATTATCAAGGACTGCAGAAGCAATCCGCGAGAGTAATCAATTTTCAGAACCAGAGGCATTTGAAACGTTGTTGCGAAATTGGCATTTGGAAGGTTTGGCTGTGCGCCCTGCTCATAACATGAATGCGCATACTGGCTTTTTACTTTTAGCACGAAAAACTAAAGATAAACCAATTCGAAGGAAACGTCGTCCCGCTAAAGGATTATTGAATACTGATTAGATCAACAACGAAAATTAGTGTTTCGTTTGGTCCAACAGATCCAGCACCTGATTCGCCGTAAGCTAAATCAGGGGGAATAACGAGTAGTCGTCTTCCTCCTTCTTTCATTCCAGGTACGCCTTGTTGCCAGCCGAGAATTACTTGACTTAATGGAAATGTTGCAGGTCCGGAGTTCCAAGAACTTTCCAATATTTGCCCTGACGACCAGGACATCAAGGTGTAATGGACAGTTACCGTAGATTCGACCTGCGCAGTTGCGCCGGTACCTTCTATTACATCTTCTGCAACTAAATCTGCGGGTGGATTTCCTTTGGGCGCGCTGATTTGAGGCGCATCTCCAGAATTACTTGAGACAGTTGGCAGATTGTTGTTTGTTATCTCACCCTTGGGCTCCGTCGAAGGGGCTCCACCATCAGTTGTACATGCAGAGAGAGCCGGTACGAGGATTGAAACCAGTAATAGCGCAATTGTCTTCTTCATGACCCCACCTTATCGTGTTCGAAACGATAATCTCGCGCTGTGTCAGCTGCGAAAACAGAGCGATTGATAAATCTGACTATGGCCCTGCTTGGCTCCAGGCGCCATATGACCAAGAACGAGATCTTTCAAAAAGTTGCAGGATACGCCGGAGCTCCTGAAACCATGGAACGAATGTTTGAAAGAGATAAAGATGAATTGCGTTCTCTTGGAATCGAAATTGACGTAGTCAATAACGACCCGCTTTTCGAAGATGAAGTGGGTTATCGAATTTCGCCAGAGCGCTTCTCTATGAAACCTATATTTTCAGCTGAAGAGCTCGGAATTCTTGCAACTGCAATTAACCTCATGAATGCTACAGATTTTGCGGCGGACACCAATCGAATCGCTTTGAAAATAGATGCGCTAGGTGACGCGCCTGAAAATCATTCACATATCAATATGGATAATTCAATGCTTCTCAGCGGTGGCCTGAAAGCGATAAGTCTGGCAATTTCGTCACAATCAGCTATAACTTTCGATTATCAAAAGAATAACGATAACAATCTAGAAAAACGGGTCTTACTTCCAATGGGCTTGAGCGCATGGAGAGGGGATTGGTACTTGGTTGGATTCGATGCCGGTCGCAATGATTATCGAGTTTTTAAACTATCGAGAATTAGAAGCGAAGTGGAAGTCTCGCCCAAGCGCGGAAGTTATGAAATACCAGAAGACTTCAACGTCCGTGACCACTTAATTATGTATACCAAGTCGCAATATCCAGTTACGCTGCAGATTCGAAGAAATTCGTGTTTTTCTCTCCGCGAAAGAGCACTGAGGATTGATGCCATTGATGACGAGTTTGATCTTGCCGAAATTGATTTCTCCGATGAGGATGAAGCATTGCAATCCATACTTTGGTTTAGCGGCGATGTAAAGGTCCTCGAACCCAGTGAACTTGTGTCACGAATAAAAGAGAATCTAGAGAAGCTGGTTTCTAAACATGACTGAGACTGCCTCAGCGCGCGCAATTCGATTACTAGATATGGTGCCATTTCTAAGTGCGCATCCCGGAATTTCTATAAAAGAGATCGCATCTGAATTCAAAATTTCAACTAGTCAGTTAATTTCTGATTTGAACCTCTTGTTTCTCTGCGGATTGCCTGGTTACACACCTCTTGAACTCATCGATTTATCATTCGACGATGGTTTTGTGGTTGTAAAAGAGCCGCAAAATTTAGCCGCACCTCGTAATCTGACCGATACAGAGCTCTTATATTTGCTAGTTGGGCTCTCAACGCTCGAGGCGCAAGTTGATGGCCCGAAGAAAGAGCAAGTCAAAGCATTGCGCGATAAGGTTCGAAAGTCAACGCAGTCACGCATTCCGGTCGGAATCGTTGATTCCGATAGTTTGAAGCCGGAGTTATCGGAAGTAGTTGAAAGGATTAATCAAGCCCTCTCTGAACGGAAGAGATTACTGATTAGTTACAATAATCAAACGCGTGATTCGATAATGGAGCGTGAAGTAAGCCCTTATCGCCTGATCAAAGAGAATGAGAAGGTGTATCTCGAAGGATATGCGCATGACGTCAATGCGCTTCGTGTATTTAACTTAGAAAAAATATTGCGGTGCAATATTTTGGAGATTGATTGCGTTGAAATGGCATCACGTATAGATTCGCAAATTTACGTTATAAGATTTAAGGCTGATAGAGATTCAAGTTTTTTTCGTGAGCATGCTGCAAATATCCGTAAGGTGGATGAGAAAATGGATATTTATGAGATGTCGATTTTTCAAAAGGAGTGGATGCTTCGTAATGTAATGCGCGCTTTTGGAGAAGTTGAAATCGTTGAACCCCTTGAATTCCGTGAGGAGGTAAGAAAAGTTGCCTCTGCGGCGCTCTCCAATTATCAGGAATAACTCAGGTTTATGACCTCCGTGATAGCGTTAGGTCTCGCCCAAACGGGCTTGTTGGAAAGGCGATGACATGTTTGGACTAAGAGAACCCTCTCACTGGCTTCTTTTAATTCTTGTTGTGGTTATTCTTTTTGGTGCAAAGCGATTACCCGATTCGGCAAGGGCTCTGGGTCGATCTCTTCGTATTTTCAAGAGTGAAGTAAAGGAATTGAACAAGGACGAGAAGAAAAAAGAGGACGAAGCTCAATAACGGTTTTCCTTTTAGTTGACGAAGGGCAGATATAGTTTTGAAAAGTCGTGGAACTATGCCGCTTCTGGACCACCTCAGGGAGCTTCGAGGCCGAGTTATCAAGTCGGCGTTTTTCATTTTCCTATTCGCCATCTTTGGTTGGATTTACTACACAGAAATTATTGAAACACTAGCAAAGCCAGTTTGTGACCTAAAGAATTCTTCCGATTCGGTTAATTGTGGGGCTTTGTACATCTCTGGCGTTCTTGGTCCGTTGAATCTGCAATTAAAGGTCTCATTTCTTTCAGGATTAATACTTGCAGCGCCCTTTTGGCTTTATCAGATCTGGGCTTTTATTGCCCCAGCTCTAACTCGCAAAGAGAAGCGAAATTCGGTTCTTTTCATCGTTGCCGCAACGCCGTTTTTTGCCGCAGGTGCAATCCTTGCTTATTCAATCCTGCCAATTGCCATCCGCGTTCTTTTTGGATTCACTCCTGAGACGTTAGGTAATCTTGTTAGGTTTGACGATTATTTAGATTTCGTTCTTCGATTGATACTCATTTTTGGAATTGCCTTTGAATTACCCGTCTTTCTTGTCTCTCTAAATCTTGTGGGCGTACTAAGCGGTAGATCGATTCTAAAACCTTGGCGGTTTGCGATATTTGGAATTACTTTTTTTGTCGCCGCATTTTCTCCCACAGCAGATCCTTTATCTATGGCCGCGCTTGCACTTCCATTAATAGCTCTTTATTTCGCCGCTGGTGGAATTGGATTATTAGTGGATAAGAAGCGGGCTAGAAAAGCAAATAATCTTTCGGATGTTGCGCCTTCAGATCTGGATCGAGTTCAACCAATTGAAAAACCTGAAATTATTTAAGAATGTTCCTACTTCTTTCCAACCCAACGTCGGGCAACGGTAGGGGCAAATTAATCGCTTTAAATATCGTTCGTGAGCTTAATGCTCGGGGTATTCAATACGAAGATATCTCGGGAACGAGCTTTGAAAGTGCCTCAGCGAAGCTCAAGAATACCATTACAAACAGGAACATTTCAGGAATCATTTTGGTTGGCGGAGATGGGATGGTTCATTTAGTTGCGCAACATGTTGCCACGAGCGAAATTCCAATTCTGTTGATACCGGCAGGAACCGGAAATGATTTTGCACGAACGCTTAATTTAAATACAAAGGAACCGGTAGCCAATCTTGAACTCCTGTCTACAACTCCAAAACATGTTGATATTGGAAAAGTCAATTTTCGATATTTTGCGCAGATCCTAAGCACTGGCTTTGACTCGATGGTAAATGAACGGGCGAATAGGATGCGATCGAATGGTCGCTGGAAATACAACCTTGCGATGCTTGCGGAATTGCCACTCTTTCGCCCCAAGGAGTATCTCTTTAATGTAGATGGCCAAGCATTCAAATGTCATGCCATGTTGATCGCCGTTGCTAACGGAACAAGTTACGGCGGGGGGATGAAAATTTGTCCTGATGCGAGGGTTGATGATGGCTTTTTCGACATTATGATTCTAAAACCTGTTTCCAAGTTAGAGTTCCTGAAAGTCTTCCCTAAGGTTTATAAAGGGACTCACGTGAATCATCCTCAGATTGAGATCTTCCGGGGAAAGAAAATTGAGATATCAGCGGAGGCCGTCGCATATGCCGATGGTGAACGGATCGGAGAATTGCCTTTAACTGCGGAGATAATTCCTAAAGCGCTCAAAGTTTGGTATTAAATGACGCTATCACCCGCAGAAAAGTATGCCGCTGCAAAAACTCGAATTAAATACTCCCTGACGCAGGAGTTTAGTGAACAATTTGAATATCCATTTGATGACTTCCAAAATATCGCATGCAATCATCTCGAAGACGGTAAAAGCGTTTTAGTAGCTGCTCCAACTGGAGCCGGCAAAACAATCGTTGGAGAGTTTGCAAATTTTCTGGCCTTAAAGAAGGGAGTCAAATCTTTCTATACGACACCAATTAAGGCGCTTTCAAATCAGAAATATCAAGAATTTTGTGCTCGATATGGTGATGGCAATGTTGGATTGCTTACTGGAGATACTTCAATCAACGGTGAAGCGCCGCTTGTAGTTATGACTACCGAAGTTTTAAGAAACATGATTTATGCAAGATCGAACGATATTAACGAGCTCGGCTTTGTCATCATGGATGAAGTTCATTACTTAGCTGATCGATTTAGGGGAGCAGTGTGGGAGGAGATTCTTATCCATCTGCCGGAGAAGATTCAGATTGCAGCGCTCTCGGCAACTGTCTCCAACGCCGAAGAATTTGGGGACTGGTTAAAAACAGTACGGGGAGATACCGAGATAGTTCTAAGCGAACTAAGACCGGTACCTCTTTATCAACATATTTTGATTGGCAATCGTCTACTTGATCTCTTTGTTGATGATGGAAGGGTAAATCCCGAGATTCAGCGCCTTGAGAAGAACTCAATGAGAACAATTCCAGGAAAAACCTTTAAATCACCTAACCGCTCCTTTACTACAGTCAAGCAACTTAATAGACCCGAAGTTGTTGAACTTTTGAAAGATCGAAGTTTCATTCCAGCGATCTTCTTCATTTTCTCCCGGGCAGGTTGTGACGGCGCGGTTGAGCAATGCCTCAAAGCAAACATTTATCTGACTAGCAAAGATGAACGTGTCCTAATTCGAAAAGTTATTGAACGACGAACTGCAGAGCTTCCTCATGAGGATTTCGGAGTTCAAATTTCATGAATGGTGCGAGGCAGCCGAACGCGGCATAGCAGCACACCATGCGGGTTTGTTGCCGATGTTTAAAGAAACTATTGAGGAGCTATTCCAACGAGGACTACTTAAAGTCGTCTTTGCAACTGAAACTCTAGCTCTTGGAATCAACATGCCTGCAAGAACTGTATTTCTTGAGAAATTAATAAAGTGGAATGGTGAAAGTCATTCAGTCATTTCGCCGGGTGAATACACCCAATTGACGGGTAGAGCAGGACGTAGAGGTATTGATATTGAAGGTAACGCAATAGTTATGTGGAGCGAGCAGATAGACAGTTCGATTGCCGCAGGTTTAGCCAGTACGCGAACCTATCCATTGCGATCCTCCTTCAACCCCACTTACAACATGTCGGCAAATCTCATCTCCCGGTTTGGAAGGGCTAGAGCACGGGAGTCCTTAGGGGCTTCATTTGCGCAATTTCAAGCCGATAGAAGCGTCACGGGAATTGTTAAGCAGATCTCGAAAAATGAAGAGGCGATTAGAAATGCTAAGAAGGAATCTCTCTGTGAGATGGGCGATTTTGCGCAATACATGGAATTCCGAATTCAAATCTCGCTTCGAGAGCAGAAGGTTCGTTCACGTGATCGGAAAGTCAAAAGGGTGGATCTAGATCGAGAAATTTCGGATTTGCGTCGCGATATGAAATTGCATCCGTGCCACTCCTGTCCCGAGCGGGAAGATCACGCGCGTATCTTTGAGAAGCAAGCTCGCTTGAAGCGCGAAACTGATGGGCTGAAGTCACGCGTGCAATCTCGAACAAATTCAATTCCTCGTACTTTTGACAAGGTTGTCGATGTTCTGACGGAATTACGTTACGTCACGAACGAACAACTTACAGAAAAAGGCAGAACTCTCTCGCGCATTTATGCCGAGACAGACCTCCTTCTTAGCGAAATGATTCACTCGAAATCACTTGATGAATTAGGTCCTCCGGAACTTGCTGCATTTGTCTCCTCATTGGTTTATGAAGGGAGAGGGGAGCGAAGTCGAATTCCGAGAATTCCGAAGAACTTAGATTCAATTTACAAGGAGACTGGTCAAGTTTGGCGCAGATTGGTTCAGATTGAGGATGAATATGGTCTTACCACTCAGAGAGAACCTAATTTTGATCTAGCCTGGAGTACTTACCGCTGGTCAAATGGAAATTCACTACAGTCTGTTCTTCGAGAAACGGACGTCCTTGTTGGAGATTTTGTTCGCAATATGCGCCAAGTTATTGATCTACTAAATCAATTACGTGATGTTCACGCTGATCTAAAACCTCAAATCACTGCGGCTTTAAGGTCGATTGATCGGGGAGTAGTAGCGTATTCGACGGTGATTTTATGACTCTGATGCTTATCGATAGCGCATCACTCTGGTATCGCGCTTACTATGGGATGCCCGATACTTTAGTTTCGCCCGACGGCGAACCAATAAACGCCGTTAAGGGGTTTATTGATATGACCGCTAGATTAATTAATCAATATAAACCAAATCGGCTCGCACTATGTCTTGATGGAGATTGGCGACCTAGTTGGCGCGTGGAAATATTTCCCGATTATAAGAGCAATAGAGTTCTTGAAGATGGCGAAGAAGAAGAGCCAGATTTGCTGACACCGCAAATACCAATAATCACTGATTTCTTCGATGCACTTGGAGTTCCATTAATTGGCGCTGACGACTATGAGGCAGATGACGTCATAGCAACCCTATCTCGAACAGAATCAGGTCCAGTACGGATAGTGACCGGTGATCGTGATCTATTTCAACTAGTCGATGATGATCGTGACGTGAAAGTTGCTTATCTTGCGAAGGGAATCTCCGCTCACGATTTAGTTGATACTGCGTGGATTTCTAAGAAGTACGAAATACCTGGTGAGAGATACGGTTTCTTCTCAATGATTAGAGGTGATGCCTCTGATGGATTGCCCGGCATCCGAGGAATTGGAGAGAAGGGAGCAGCAGCGATTGCACAACATTTTGCTTCCATGACCGAACTAATAGATGCAGCGGAGAGATCAGATCCTAAATTAAAGCCAATTCATCAAAAGAGGATACTGGAAGATAAAAGTTATGCAGAAAATGCTACTCGATTAGTAACTTGCGTGACCGATGTCCGACTACCGAAAGTATCTTTGGGAATACCAAAAGGGCCAGCATCGAAAAAAGATCTTGATCTATTGGTAGATAAATTCAGTCTGAAAACAAACTTGCAAAGACTTGAATCGGCTCTTGGATGGTAATCTTAAAAGCAATTGCTGCTGGATTTGCGTTGTTCTTAACCTTCGCGCCATTCAACATTTGGCCGGCGGCAATCATTTCTGCCGGTTTGCTTTACTCGACTCTCATTGAGCAAGATTTTAAGAGTAGATTTATTGCAACATTCCTCTTTGGGTTAACCTTCTTTCTTCCGCTACTTCATTGGTCAAGCACATACGTAGGAGCCTTGCCCTGGATAATTCTTGCCACAGGTCAAGCACTGCTTTTCTCTCTTATGTCAATAGTTCCTTATCGAAAAGATTTTGCATCTGCCCTTTTATTTGCGGCGGTCTTTACTTTCGTGGAATTGATTCGAATGAAAGCTCCTTTCGGTGGTTTTGGCTGGGGAAGAATTGGTCATACTCAAACCGAAATCTTTGCTGATCTGTATCCAACTTTCGGTGTTACCGGAATTACTTTTGTGATTGTTCTCTTTGGAACTCTCCTGGTTAACCGAAAATTAAATTCAATCTTGTTTTTCAGTATTGCGGTTTTTCTGCTAGCTGCTTTACCAAATTCATTGAAGCTAGTTGGTACCGTTGATTTGGTTGGAGTACAAGGGGGAGTAGATAAGCTCGGATTAGATTTCAACGACCGAGCCTTTAGCGTCTTAAAAAATCACATTGATGTCACTAAAAACCTTGTCGGCAAATCAGATTTGATTGTTTGGCCTGAAAATTCTTCTGACATTGATCCGATGCAAAATCCAAAGGCAAGAGAATTAATCACGAATTTGATTTCAAAGAAGAAAGAGCCAATATTGGTAGGAGCGGTAGAACAGAGCGCCGCCGGTCCACTCAACTCCTCAATTCTCTTTGACTCTTCAGGAGCCCTGCAATCAAGGTATATAAAGCAAGATTTGGCTCCGTTTGGTGAATACATACCTCTGCGTTTAATCGCCGAATTCATATCGCCGGAAGCAAAATCCGTTCGTAATTTCATTTCTGGCGATGAATGGGTGATACATCGAATAAATGAAGCAAAAATACTTCCAGTTATATGTTTTGAGTTATTGGATGACGATCATTTACGAGATGGCGTTAAGTTGGCAGATGTCATTGTCAACCAAACAAATAAGGCGACTTTCGGACGAGGTAATCAGTCGGCACAGCAGCTTCAAATTGCTAGGGCTCGTTCTGCAGAATGCGGAAGAGAAACTTTCGCGGTTAGTACAACCGGATTTACCGCCCATATCGATAATCGCGGTCAGATCCTTCAAGAACTTCCAAGATTTAAAGCAGGCAATCTTGAAGCAAGTGTTAAGCGATATGAGGGTCAAACGGTGGCCAGTCGGATTTCAAGTTGGCACTGGTTTGGATTTCTGGGGCTTTTAATCGCGATCTCTCGCCTAAGGAATTTAGCCGATAATTGACATTATGTTAAGTTAGTTAATTGCCAACTCACTGATGGGCTCACAAGAGCAGACCAGATTCCGGTCCCCATATGCCCCGTCGATGCGCCCAACCGTGGGCCAGTATTTTCCAGCTCTGGCTAAATTGAAGTTCTGACCTGCAGGAAATGCCGCTAATTCTCGAGAATATGGCTTATCCCATTTTTCACTCAATAACGCGCCCATCGTATGTGGCGCGTTCCGAAGTGCAGATTCCTCTAAAGCTATTTTCCCTTCTGCAATCTCATTAATTTCAGAGCGAATACTCTTCATAGCTGCAATAAATCGATCGATCTCCGCAATATCTTCACTCTCTGTTGGTTCAATCATCAAGGTTCCAGCAACTGGAAAACTCATTGTTGGAGCATGGAAACCAAAATCCATTAATCGCTTAGCAATATCATCAACAGTAACGCCAGTTTCCTTTGTGATTGGGCGGATATCAATAATGCACTCGTGGGCAATTAGCCCCTTATCCCCTGTATAGAGCGTTGGGTAATCGGATGATAATTTCTTAGAAATGTAATTCGCAGAAAGTATTGCAACCTCTGTAGCTCGTTTAAGGCCATCCGATCCCATCATTCGAATATAAGCCCATGAAATTGGCAAAATGAGCGCAGAGCCGAATGGAGCGGCGCTTACTGGGCCGGGGCCAGTTGCAGGTCCTGCTGTCTTATCAAGTGGATGGTTAGGAAGATACGGCGCCAAATGTTTACGGGCAATAACTGGGCCGACTCCAGGTCCACCCCCTCCGTGAGGGATACAGAATGTCTTATGTAAATTTAGATGCGATACATCTGCTCCGAATTTTCCAGGTTTGGCAAGTCCTACCAGTGCATTTAAGTTTGCACCGTCTACATACACCTGGCCACCAGCTTCATGAATCATTGCGCAAATATTTGTAATCTCAGATTCAAAAACTCCGTGAGTTGATGGATAAGTAACCATGAGAGCGGCAAGCTGATCTCGGTATTCGTCAATTTTCGCTCTCAGATCTGGAATAGATACATTTCCTAATTCGTCGCACTCAATAACTACGACGCGCATACCGGCCATAACTGCGCTAGCTGCATTTGTTCCGTGAGCACTAGAAGGAATCAGGCAAATATCGCGATTATTTTCACCGTTTGCATCTAAATAGTTTCTGATTGCCAATAACCCGGCAAACTCCCCCTGCGATCCTGCATTTGGTTGCAGTGAAACTGCGTCATAACCGGTAATAGAAACAAGCCAATCTGAAAGTTCGCGGATGATGCGACGAGTGCCAGAAGATTGGTTAGTCGGCGCAAAGGGGTGCATATTTGCAAATTCGGGCCAGGTAATTGCTTCCATCTCAGTCGTTGCATTCAATTTCATAGTGCAAGAACCAAGCGGAATCATGGTTCGGTCGAGCGCCAAATCTCGATCGGAAAGAGTTCTCAAATATCGAAGCATGGCGGTCTCAGATTGATAACTGTTAAAGATTGGATGTTCTAAATACCCGGTATTTCGCAGAGCTGGAATACTTCCGATTAAATCTTGCGCATCGTAATTTACTGCCCATGTTTTGGCCAACAGAACTAAATCATTTTCGGTTGTAGTTTCGTCAAAAGCAATTGAAACGCCATCTGGAACTCTCCGGACATTGATTCCGACTTTTCTAGCGCTATCAACTAGCGCATCACCGTTATCAGCGGAAAAAGTAATGGTGTCAAAGAAATTCTCGCTAAGAAGAGTAAATCCGCCTTTCTTTAACGCAGCCGCAAATGTCCTAGTTAGTCGGTGAACTTCCGAAGCAATTTCGCGCAATCCACTAGGGCCATGCCATGCTGCATAAAGCGCAGAAATATTGGCCAGAAGAACTTGCGCAGTACAGATATTGCTGGTTGCTTTATCTCGTCTAATATGTTGTTCGCGAGTCTGAAGCGCTAACCGAAGAGCTGGATTTCCATGAGCGTCGATACTCTGTCCAACTAAACGACCGGGTAATGCCCGCTCTAAACCTGCTCGCACCGCCATAAATCCTGCATGTGGACCGCCGAAACCCATCGGTACTCCGAATCGCTGAGCAGATCCAACCGCGATATCAGCTCCCCACTCCCCCGGAGATTTGATGATTGTTAACGCCAATAAATCTGTTGCCATAACAATTAAAGTTTCACTCGCTTTGGCCTTTGCGATGAATTCTTTTAAATCACTCAATACACCATATGTATTTGGATATTGAAGTAGCAGGCCAAAGGCTTGGCGTCCTTCAAATTCGTTAAGAGATCCAAATTTAACTGTTATGCCAAGTTGCTTCGCTCTTGTTTCTAAGACAGCCTTTGTTTGAGGATGGACTCTTTCATCAACAAAGAAGATTGCATCATCGTTCGCTTTAGAATTTCTTCGAGC
>JBJSWS010000175.1:0-1019 GCA_046085985.1 Actinomycetales bacterium | reverse complement strand
TCTAACTCGGTCCAATCTGAAATTGGAAAGACGCGCATTGTTTGGTCAGGTCTAATTTTGGGGTTATAAGTTCGCCACAATTCTGGACGTTGTTCCCGGGGATCCCATCGATGTCCAGCTTCGCGAACGCTGAAGATCCTTTCTTTTGCGCGACTACGTTCTTCATCTCTACGCGAACCACCAATCGCTGCATCAAATCCGTACTTATCGAGCGCTTGACGAAGCGCAACAGTTTTCATAATTCTTGTGTATTCACTTGCGCCGGTTGTAAATGGACTGATGCCTTCTCGAATTCCATCTTCATTTGTATGAACGAGCAATTTTGCACCGTATTTTGCAGCCATCTCATCTCGAAATGAAATCATTTCGCGGAATTTCCACTTAGTGTCAATGTGGAGCATCGGGAATGGGATTGGGGCCGGGAAGAACGCTTTACGTGCTAGATGAAGTAGAACAGAAGAATCTTTGCCGATTGAATAAAGCAATACCGGATTCTTAAATGAAGCAGCAGTTTCTCGAAGAATCTCAATTGATTCATTTTCGAGCGCGCGGAGAATTTCCGGAGAGCTTTTCACTTTTTTATCCTACTTGGCTCGTATGTGAGTTCTAACTTTTTAAGGGAAAGAAGAGCTTGAATTTGGCGCCTTTACCTAGATCTGAATCGACTGTTACGTGACCACCATGAGCGCGCATCACCGCATCGACGATTGAGAGCCCTAAACCAGTTCCTTCACTTCCATTTCGAGTTCGCGAAGGATCTGCGCGATAGAAACGTTCAAAGATTCGCTCCTGATCTGCTTTTGATAGACCCGGTCCGTTATCGCTAACTACAAGTTCAACACCCTCTGGTAATTCAGAGATTGCAATCTGAACTTCAGTTCCTTCTGGTGTATGTGTTCTGGCATTTGCTAACAAATTAGTTAGAACTTGATGGATTCGCATCGAGTCACCAAGGACAAATACATCAGATTCCGGGAATTGATAATTAAAGATGTGTCTTGGACCAGCCGCTTTGGCAG
>JBJSWS010000174.1:0-2102 GCA_046085985.1 Actinomycetales bacterium | reverse complement strand
GATTGCTAATCCGACTACAACTTCACAAGCTGCGACCACCATCGTAAAAAATGCCATTACTTGACCATGAAGATTACCAACCATATTTGCAAAGGTAACAAAGGCAAGGTTTGCGGCATTTAACATCAGTTCGATACACATAAAGACCACAATTGCATTTAGACGTACAACTACGCCAACTGCGCCGATTGAAAAGAGAATCGCAGATAGATAAAGGTAATTAGTTGGATTCACTTTTCTTCCTCATCTACTTTAGGAAGGGCATCTAAGGAATATTGTTTTGTCTCCTGCACATCACCGCGTTGGGAAAGTACGCTAGAGATAGAAAGGTCGGCTGGTCTGCCATCTGGAAGTAGCGCCGGCATATCTACTGCGTTATTTCGCGCAAATACGCCCGAACCTGGAAGACCTGCAGCAGTTCCAATCGATGCGCCACGGAATCTCGTTGCAGAACGAACGCGCTGCGAAAGTTTTGCCTCTTGGCTCTTCTGGGTATGTGCCAGCACCATCGCACCAAGTGCTGCTGTAATTAATAGCGCTGAAATTACTTCAAAGCCCCAGACATATTGTCGGAAGAGCAAATTAGCTAAACCTTCGACATTGCCATTGGCATTTGCAGATCGCAATCCAACAGGTTCTTGACCAAATTCAGCGCGGGCAATTAGCGAGGTAATTGCAGCAGCAAATGCCAGCGCAGTTGTAATTGCAACGCCACGTAAACCTTTAATGTTTTCGACAAGTGAATCCGATGAATCCACTCCAACGAGCATCAGAATAAATAAGAAGAGCATCATGACCGCGCCGGTATAAACAACAATCTGCACGATACCTAAGAACGGCGCATCTTGAATTAAATAGAAGACGGCAAGTGAGATCATCACGAAGGCAAGCAAGATTGCCGAATGCATTGCTTTTTTAACAAAGAGCATGCCAAGGGCTGCCAGAACTGTTAGCGGCGCTAACAACCAGAAGATTATTGATTCGCCGGTCACTTATTTACCTCTTGTGATGGATGGGCTTCTTTGATCTCGCCGCGGTAATAACTGTGGTGATCAGCGCCCGGATACATTGGATGTGGTGGCATCAACATTCCTTGACGAAGTGGTGCCAATAAATCTTCTTTCTCCCAAATCAATTTTTCGCGCTTATCATCTGCAATTTCATATTCACTTGTCATCGTTAGCGCACGAGTTGGGCAAGCTTCGATACAAAGTCCGCAGAAAATACAACGGAGATAATTAATCTGATAAACCTTTGCATGGCGCTCACCTGGTGAGACTTGATTTCCTTCACTGTTATTTTCGCCTTCAACGTAGATTGCATCAGCTGGACAGGCCCAAGCACAGAGTTCGCAACCGATACATTTCTCTAAACCATCTTCATATCGATTTAATTGATGGCGTCCATGAAAACGTGGTTGGGTCTCTGGCTTTACCTCTGGATATTCAATAACCAAAGGTTTCTTAAACATCGTAGAGAAAGTTACCCAGAAGCCTTTTAGTTGCTTAAAAAATGGCGCAGCTTCTTGGCCGCTTGCTGGAACGCTCTGCGCAGCAGCCTTTTCGATCGCATCAGAGCGTTTTGGTTCTAATTCGCTCATTGCTTACTCTCCACTTCTGCTCGCTTTGGAATCTCTGGAACTGGAAATGATGGCGCTGGAAGATCTGGCAGATATTGCGCCTTTTCTTGCGCACGCTTCTTACTGGATTCGTAAACAGATGTTGCAATCAAAACGCCAAGTACAACTACGCCAACAAAACCAGCCATGACAAATTGTGATGCGCCCTCTTGGGTCATCAATCGAAGCGTTGCTACAACCAAGATCCAAGCCACATTTGCTGGAATCAAAACTTTCCAACCAAACTTCATAAATTGGTCATAACGAAGTCGCGGCAGAGTTCCGCGGAGCCAGACAAATAAGAAGAAGAATAGGAATACCTTGACCATAAACCAGACAAAGGTAAACCAACCACCGAGCCAGCTTTCAGTAAAACCAAGACCTGGCGGAGCAGTTGGTCCACCAAGGAATAACGTTGTGGCAAGTGCCGAGACTCCAATGATATTTACATACTCAGCAAGGAAGAAGAGTGCGAACTTTAGTG
>JBJSWS010000173.1:0-419 GCA_046085985.1 Actinomycetales bacterium | reverse complement strand
TCAATCAGCACATTGATTGTGGCACCAAAAGCCATCACGGCGAATAAGCAAGAGATAAAGGTTAGCCATCCCATGGGATTGGACTCGTCTTGTTTGAACCAAACCGTAATAAAGTAAGAAGAAAAGACGGCGCCTAACATAAAGAGGTCGCCATGAGCAAAGTTAATTAATTCAATAATTCCATAAACAAGAGTGTAACCAAGTGCAATCAACGCATAAAGCATTCCATTGCGGAGTCCCAAAACTGCAACCTGAGCAAATTGTTGAGGTGATTCAATTATGTTTACGAGGATCCAGAGGGCGAGGATTAGAGAAAGCACAATCGCTCCGATACGTTCGATGCGCTGTCTGCGAATCTGACCCGGCGTGCCCTTAAATTTCTGAACTTCTGCGACTTTAGCCAAGAATGACTCCTAAAG
>JBJSWS010000172.1:0-1347 GCA_046085985.1 Actinomycetales bacterium | reverse complement strand
CTTTACGTACTCGTGCAGCTTCTCGCTGTTCTAATAAAAGTGCAATTAAGCCATCGACCGCGGCATCTAACTTTTTATTTCCGCTCTGGCCATATGCCAGATCAAATGGATCGCAACCCAAAATATCTAGCGCGCCACGAATCTTGCCTGCAAATCCAACTGGTGATTTACCAGCGCTTAGCTCGGTATTTCCGGCTCGAAGCCATTCAGAAATTAACGCTAAAGCCTGTGGCACAGCTAAATCATCATTCATCAAAGCGGCGAATTCTGGCGCAATCTCTTTTGAAATCTCGCCGCCAGATTCTTTAACGCGGATTAAAAAGTTTTCAATCCGTCGGAATGAAACCGCGGCTTCTTCTAGCGCTTCAAAAGAGAATTCCAACATCGAGCGATAATGCGCGCTTCCCAAATACCAACGCAATTCAATACCGCGAACTCGCTTCAAAACTTCCATAACTTGTAGCGAATTACCAAGTGATTTACTCATTTTTTCACCACTTGTTGTGACCCAGGCGTTATGCATCCAATGACGTGCAAATTTCTGACCAGCGGCTTCTGATTGCGCAATTTCATTTTCATGGTGCGGGAAGATCAGATCAAGTCCACCGCCATGAATATCAAATTCATCGCCCAGATAGGCATGCGCCATTGCGGAACATTCCAGATGCCAACCAGGTCGACCTGGTCCCCAAGGAGTTGGCCATGATGGTTCCCCAGGTTTTGATCCTTTCCAAAGCGCAAAATCTCGCGGATCTTTCTTAAAAGTATCTTCGGCATCACCAGCGCTCTGTAGTTCATCTAACTTCTGGTTAGAGAGCGTTAAATAACGTCTTAACTTTCGAACTTCTAGATAGACATCGCCATTTCCTGGTGCATAAGCGCTGCCATTTTCAATCAAGGTTTGCATCAACTCGATCATCTGTGTGACATGGCCAGTTGCGCGTGGCTCGTATGTTGGTGGCAGAACATTTAGGGCGTTGTAGGCATCAGCAAATGCTCGTTCGTACTTCATCGCTACTGCCCACCATGGAATATTTTCGTGAACTGCTTTATGCAAGATCTTGTCATCAATATCGGTGACATTACGAATAAAAGTTACATCTAAACCAGAGGCGCTTAACCAGCGTCGCAAGATATCGAAGTTAACGCCGCTTCTAATGTGCCCCACATGCGGTGCTGCTTGTACGGTGGCTCCGCAAACATAGATTGAGACCGAACCAGTTTTTAGCGGTTTAAATTCAACTACTTCGCGGCGCGCAGTGTCATATAACTTTATCGCGCTCATCAGCCAATCCTATTTCTTTTAAGGAGAGCTGTTGCCAGCGCTGATATTCCTCTACCTTCACC
>JBJSWS010000171.1:0-4975 GCA_046085985.1 Actinomycetales bacterium | reverse complement strand
CAACTCTCCTTATTGCATGTCGGAGATTCACGGGCCTATCGAATCCGTGGCAAAAAAATCACGCAATTGAGCCACGATCACACTGTTGTTCAAGAATTAATTGATCAAGGAAGAATTACTCCTGATGAAGTCGCAGAACATCCCCAGCGCTCATTCCTAACCCAAGCGTTAATGGGAAAGATGAATATCGAGCCGATCTTGCTCAAATTCCCCGTTGAGATTGGTGATATTTATTTTGTTTGCAGTGATGGACTTACCAATGTGGTTGATGAAGGAAAAATCCTCGCTGCCTTCGCTGATAACTTACAAGATTCTGTGAATTCCTTAATTGACCTTACTTATAAGAATGGTGCTCCGGATAATGTCACTGTGGTGGCTGCGCGCATAGGTGAGGAAAAAGCAGAACTACCAATTACTTTTATTGGGGCTGCGCAATGAAACGGACATTGGGCGGTCGTTACGAATTAGGACCAATGATCGGCACCGGAGGTATGGCCGATGTTTATTTAGCTGACGATACGAGATTACATCGCGAAGTCGCAGTAAAAATTCTTCGCAGCGACTTGGCTAGAGATCCAGCATTTATTACTCGATTTAATAAAGAAGCGCTCTCTGTTGCAGCGCTAAATCATCCAGGGATTGTTGCGGTATATGACTCTGGAAAAGAGAAAACGTCTAGCGGTGTCATGCCATACATAGTTATGGAATATGTGGAAGGAAAGACTCTGCGCGAGATTCTCCATCATGGGGATCGATTACTTTTTGACAGGGCTATCGAAATTACAGAAGGCATATTAAATGCCCTTGCTTATTCACATAAAAACGGCATCGTTCATCGCGATATCAAGCCAGGAAATATCATGATTACCGAATCTGGCGAAGTTAAAGTGATGGACTTTGGAATTGCTCGTGCGTTGGCAGATGCAGGTGCCACACTAACAAGTACTTGGAACATTGTCGGAACAGCTCAATATCTATCACCAGAACAAGCAACCGGAGGTCAAGCAGATCTACGAAGTGATTTGTATTCAGTTGGTTGCCTACTTTATGAATTAATCTCTGGTCAACCTCCATTTACTGGCGAAACCCCGGTTGCAATTGCCTACCAACATGTATCGGCACCACTTATTCCAATTACTACCTACCAACCTAATCTTGACCCTGCAATTGACTCGTTCTTTCAAGTAGCGCTAGCTAAAGATCCAAGTAATCGCTATCAAAATGCCGCTGCAATGCTTAAAGATTTAAAGAGACTCTCTAGAGGCGAGCGAATAACCGCAAAGATTCCTTCGATAAAGGTGAAGACAAATCGCCGCAAATTCATTGGCGCCACTCTTGGTTTGATTGCTGTTTTAGCAACGAGCTTCCTTATTTTTAGACCGGATTCACAATCTGCTCGAATTACTCTGCCAAATGTTGTTGGCTTAACAGAGAGTGAAGCAAGGATTCAACTTGATGGCTTTACCATCACAATTCAAAGAGCTCCTGACCCAAGAATTCCCAAAGATCGAGTCGCTAGCCAGCTACCACTTGCAACTGTGCAAGTAAGTAAAGGT
The DNA here is from genome assembly GCA_046085985.1 of Actinomycetales bacterium. GTDB lineage: Bacteria > Actinomycetota > Actinomycetes > Nanopelagicales > Nanopelagicaceae > MAG-120802. The sequence continues at coordinate 3,419 of JBJSWS010000171.1, read as the reverse complement.
AGTTCAGTAACTTTGACGCTCTCTGATGGCCCAGGAGATGCAGTTGTTCCTGCTGACATCATTGGAAAGCCATTAGAGCAAGCACGCGCATTACTTGCGGCTGCTGGATTACGAGTGAGTCGAACAGTCGCTGTTGATTCAGAAGAACAACCAGGAATAGTTTTAAAGGTATCACCAGAGGCTGGAAGTACAGTTGAAGCAGGCAGCGGCGTAGTACTCGAAATTGCCAGTGGAAATGTGCAAGTTCCAAATCTAATTGGGAAGACTGAAATTGAGGCGAAGACAATTCTTACGCAAGCTGGGTTCTTAGTTAGAACTGTTACTGCATTTGATGCAAATCAACCGATGGGCGTTGTCTTAGCGCAGGCGCCAAGTGCTGGTGAGACAAAAATTATTGGAAGCTCAGTAACTATTACGATAAATTCAAATAGTTAATTAATAACCGGCGCTAAACCTTTAGCGCGCTCAACTGCATCGCTCATGCCACATTCGACTAACCAATTTGCAAGTAGTAAATGGCCATGTTCTGTCATGACAGATTCTGGATGGTATTGCACACCAAATATTGGAAGTTCTTTATGTTGAACCGACATAACAATTCCGGTCTCGCTTCGACCAGTAATTTCTAGTTCACTCGGCAAAGTTTCTTCTTTAATCGCAAGTGAGTGATAGCGCGTTGCAGTAAATGGCGTTGGGATTCCTTGATAGACACCGGTTTTCTCATGTGAAATCTGAGAAGTCTTTCCATGTAATAACTCAGGTGCGCGATCTACCGTTGCGCCAAATGCAGTTGCAATTGCTTGATGCCCAAGACAGACGCCCAATAATGGTTTCTTACTTTCAGCAGCGCGCTTAATCATCGCCATCGAAACGCCTGCTGCCTCTGGAGTTCCGGGACCAGGTGAGATTAGGACTCCGTCATATTTATCAGCCTCGAGGGCATCGACCTCATCATTACGAACCACCGTGCAATCTGCGCCAAGTTGTTGTAAATATTGGACCAAGTTAAAGACAAATGAGTCATAGTTATCTACGACCAATATCTTTATCGGTTTCTTTACAGACGAGGTTCCCACTGACGCATCCTCTCGTGTAATCTCCCGCCATGCCTAAGTCACGGATTCGCAAGAAGAGAAAAGATAACCGTCCTGTTCAAGATCTTGCGGCGGTAAATCCGGTCCCAGTCGAGAGCCCACGTTGGCTCGCGCCGGTGATGGTCGGTTCATTCCTGCTAGGCCTTGCTTGGATTGTTACCTTTTATATCTCTCAGACCGAATACCCGATTCCCGGTATCGGAGCTTGGAACATGATTATCGGATTTAGCTTTATTGGCGTCGGATTCTCGCTCGCCACACGCTGGCGCTAATTACACGCTTGTAATTCTCCACAGCCTTATCCACGGATGTGAATTAGGGGCTGACTTCTAGGTTCTTCTCAGGAAGTTCTAAGGTTTACTCGAAATCATCGCGCCATGAATACAACCGCCACCCTTGAGAGAGAGCCCACTATGAGCAAAGAGAACGAAGTTGCAATGCAACGCGTTCTCGTAGTCGATGACGAAAAGAGCATCAGTGAGTTAATCACTACGAGTCTGCGTTTTGTTGGTTTTGAAGTTCGCACTGCAGCAACTGGAGCCGAAGCACTTCGCGTTGCAGAAGAATTTAAACCTCATGCGTTAATTCTTGATGTGATGCTGCCAGATCTTGATGGCTTTGAAGTCTGTCGACAACTTCGCGATAGCGGCCAAGAAGTTGGTGTGCTTTTCTTAACGGCTAAAGATTCAACAGATGACAAGATAAAAGGTTTAACTCTTGGTGGCGATGATTATGTAACTAAGCCATTTAGTTTAGAAGAATTAGTTGCACGTCTGCGCGCACTTCTCCGACGTACTGGCGTAATTACATCACCACTTGATGAAGAGAAGATTCGCTTTGCAGATCTTGAACTAAATGAAGCTACACATGAAGTACGTCGCGCCGGAAATCTAATTGATCTCTCGCCTACTGAATTTACCCTTCTGCGATATCTAATGATTAATGCAGATCGAGTAGTTTCAAAGTCACAGATTCTGGATCATGTCTGGCAGTACGACTTCCGTGGCGATGCTGGCATTGTCGAAACTTATGTTTCGTATCTTCGTAAGAAGATTGATATCTATGAGCCAGCATTGATTCACACAGTTCGTGGCGTTGGATATCGACTCCGCTTACCTGCAACGAAATAGGTTTAACCTAGCGTTGTGAATCAGCCCTTTCGAAAGTTCAAACCTGCCCCGGGGCAATGGAGCCTTCGAAATCGTCTGGTTTTTGGCGTTGTAATTCTTGGCGCCCTTGGTATCGCAGGATCTGATTTTGCAGCGCAGACTGCTTTTCGTACTTTCTTAATTGCCCAAGTTGATGCACAGCTTGCGACAACATCTACAACATCGGTAATGCGCCTAGATCGCGCCGGAATTTATAGTGAAGAGAATGAATCGGGTGAAAATACCCCGCTATTTCAACCTTTTGAGCCAATCCGTGAAGTTCCTTCCGACATCAGTATCAGTCTCTTAGATAAAGATGGTTTAGTAATGGGAACTCTTGGCGGAGCACAGAGTCCGCAACAAGTGCAGACTGTCATTAGCGGACTTTCTGTTGAAGAGGTTAAAGCATTTGGCGATAAGCCATTTACCTTAGAAGGTGTAAATGAGAATGAATATCGTGCCTTAGCGCGAGTTCTTCCGGGTGAAATTGGCAGCGTTATTACCGCTGTTTCACTTGAAGGCGTTAAGAAGTCGATTAATCAGTTACGTTTTCTCTTCTTTGCTGTCGGTTTTGTAGTTCTATTATTTCTTGGCTTACTTGCACGAAGAATTATTCGAATCTCACTTCGACCATTAACTGCAGTTGAAGAAACAGCCGAAGCCTTCGCAAAAGGTGATTACACGGCACGCTTACCTGAAGCGCGCAGCGATACTGAAGTTGGTCGACTTAACTGGGCGCTAAATCAGATGTTATCTAGAATTGCAGAATCATTTGCGGTTAGAACAGCAAGCGAAGAGAAATTACGCCGCTTTGTTGCAGATGCTTCACATGAATTACGCACTCCGCTAACTGCGATCAGAGGCTTTGCGGAATTACATCGCCAAGGAGCCGTAAAAGGTGAAGAGAAAACCGGCGAACTAATCCGCAGAATTGAACAAGAGTCAATCCGAATGTCGACACTGGTTGAAGATCTCTTGTTATTAGCTCGCCTTGATCAATCACGGGAAATGGAGTTTGAACCAGTTGATTTAAAGACCCTTGTTGCTGAAGCAATTGCTTCTGCCAAAGCGGCTGGTCCAAAACATATCTTTAATTATAAATTCCCAGAATCTGATGTATTTGTCCTTGGTGATTCGATGCGAATCCATCAAGTTCTAACTAATTTGTTAGCAAATG
>JBJSWS010000170.1:0-1546 GCA_046085985.1 Actinomycetales bacterium | reverse complement strand
TTGTGAATTGTTGAAAGTCGGTGAGCAATAACCAAACTCGTACGATTTTTAAGAGCATCGGTTAGTGCAGATTGAACTAAGGCTTCGTTTTCGGAATCTAAATGCGCGGTTGCTTCATCCAGAATCACTATTTGTGGCGATTTAAGTAATAAACGAGCAATCGCCAGTCTTTGTCTCTCACCGCCGGAAAGTCGATGACCTCTATCTCCTACTATCGTTTCTAATCCGTTAGGCAAGGCTTTTACAAAATCCCAAATTTGTGCCGCTTTGCAAGCTTCCACTAATTCTTCCTCTGCTGCATCAGGCTTGGCATATCTCAAATTCGCAGCAATTGATTCATGAAACATGTACGAATCTTGCGTAACTACACCCACAGCATTTCGTAAGGATTTCAATCTGAAGTCACGCAGATCAGTACCGTTTATATTTATTGAACCAGATGAGACATCATAAAGTCTTGGAATCAAGCTGCCGATTGTTGATTTGCCCGATCCAGAATATCCAACTAAAGCAGTAAGTTTTCCGGCCGGAATTTGAAAGGTTATTCCTTTCAGAATTTCACCTGAGTCAATTTGCGCTTCTCTTGCAACTGATTCTAGGGATGCAAGGGAAATCTCACTACCTTTAGGGTAAGTAAAGTGAACATCTTCAAAGTTAATTGATAGCGGCGAAGATGGAATCTCTATGGTTCTAGCAGCATCGCGAACCATCGGCTCCAAATCGAGTACTTCAAATACTCTTTCAAATGAAACCAGGGCAGTCATTACATCAACCCGAACATTTGAGAGTGCGGTTAATGGGCCATATAAACGAACCAACAATGTTGTAATAGCTAACAATGTACCGAGCGTGATTTCTTTATTTACGGCCAAATTTCCGCCGACTCCATAGGCGAGCGCTGTTGCGATAGCTGCAATTGAGGTAAGCAAAATAAAGAAGAATCGTTGGAGCAAAGCGATAGAAATTCCTATATCAGCGACTTTTCGAGCCTTCTGTGAGAAATCAGCCCTTTCTTTTTCAAAATCACCGTAGAGCTTTACCAATAGAGCGCCGGCAACATTGAAACGTTCTGACATAGTTGTGGACATTTCAGCGTTAACTCCAAATGACTCTCGAGTTAGTCCTTGCAGTTTCCTTCCAATCCATCTTGTTGGTAGTAGAAAAATTGGCAAGAGCAGAAGTGAGAAAATCGTAATCTGCCAAGAAAGTGAGAACATGGCGCCGGCAACTAATAGAAGAGTTAATACGTTACTGACGATGCCTGATAGCGTGCTGGTAAACGCTTGTTGAGCCCCGATGACATCTGAATTTATTCTCGATATCAACGCCCCGGTTTGGGTACGAGTGAAGAATGCTATTGATTGCCTTTGGACGTGGCCGAAAACTTCCGAACGGAGGTCGTAAATCAACCCTTCGCCTATCCTTGATGAGAACCAACGTCCGATTAAGCTAAAAATTGCATCAGCTATCGCAATAAAACCAACGAGGATGGCCATCTTCGTCACTAAATTTGAATCCCCTGGAATCACTCCTTCATCAATCAACT
>JBJSWS010000169.1:0-5796 GCA_046085985.1 Actinomycetales bacterium | reverse complement strand
GGGGCATGTTGCCAGATGAATTATCCCAAGTGGTTCATGAAGTGCTCGGAAAGAGTTCAACACGCCTGGGAATTCATTGCCACAATGACACCGGTTGTGCAATCGCAAATTCACTTGCTGCCGTTGCAGCGGGTGCTACGCATGTTCAGGGAACAATAAATGGCTATGGCGAACGAACAGGAAACGCAGATTTAGTCTCAATAATTGCAAATCTCCAATTGAAGAAAAATCAACAAGTTCTGCCAGAAGGAAAGTTAGAAGAAGCATTCCGTATTTCCCATGCTGTTGCAGAAGTTACAAACGTCTCTCCAAGCGCTAGACAGCCCTACGTTGGTGTTTCCGCATTTGCACATAAAGCTGGGCTACATGCCTCTGCAATCAAAGTTGATCCGGCGCTTTATCAACATGAAGATCCAGAGCGAGTTGGAAACGATATGAGGATGTTGGTTTCAGATATGGCCGGTCGGGCTTCCATCGAACTCAAATCACAGGAACTTGGAATTGATATTGGTAATGATAAGAATGTAACGGCTCGAATCGTTGAGCGCGTTAAAGAGCTAGAGGCAAAAGGATTTACCTTCGAAGCAGCCGATGCTTCTTTTGAACTATTGCTCCGTGAAGAAGTCGAAGGAAAGCGACCTAAATACTTCACCATTGAAAAATGGGAGACAACCGTTGATCAAAATGCCGATCGCTCTGTAACTTCGCGGGCACAAGTAGTAGTGATTGTTCGCGGCAAACGAATTGAATCAAGTGGCACCGGTAATGGGCCAGTCAATGCAATTGATAATGCGCTTCGAAATGGGCTCGAGAGTATGTTCCCCGAACTCAAAGGTCTTGAATTGACCGATTACAAAGTTCGAATTTTGGAGGGAAGACTTGGCACCGGAGCAGTTACACGAGTATTGGTTGAAACTAGTGACGGAGTCGGGGAATGGAATACGGTTGGCGTACATGAAAATGTTATAGCCGCTTCGGCTATGGCGTTAGAAGATGCCTTGACCTATGGTCTGCTCCGTAAAGGTGCAAAACCAGAGTAGGAGCCAGAATGACGAGCGCAGTTCGAAGAGGCGCAAGAATTAGCGCAGATGAAGGTGCGGAATGGCTAAAAATGCGAATGGCTCATTTAGGAATAACAGGTTTAGAAGAGTTACACCAAAGAAGCGGTGTAGATAAAGGTTCTATCTCTAGATATTTTCGCCAAGAGCGAGTGCCTGGTGTGGATGTCATAGCTCCATTGTGTAAAGCGCTAGAAGTTTCTCCGGAGACTCTATTAATTGCACTTGGTGCAATTGAAAAACGACCTCGTTAACTTCTTTCTCTAATAATTAGCGAATCGCCTTCTCTGGTGAAGGTACGTGGAAAGTCATCATCTGACCAGAGTCGATGTATGTGAGCTATTTCGTCATTTGTTAGTAATCCGGCGCAGAGATCCAATATGTTGTCAAAGTCATGACCCGGCCCAATAATCACTTGAATTAGATCTGTCTCACGAATCAAATCGGGGATCAAGCAGTTGTCATTAACTATTAGCTCAATCATCTTCATACTCCTTTCTCGAATACGAATTACCGCATCTACTGGTGACATGCGACGTGAGCGATTCACAGGAGGCTGTTCGCGTCTAAGTGTTGCTTATTAGCAACGCTGTGTCCACGGTGAGAGAAGTCAAAAATGAGTAATCTTTCAACTATGGCTCTGGACCGCGGACTCGAAAGTGCTTACATAGAACATCTGAGGAATGTCAGGAATCTCTCAGAAAATTCGATAAAGGCATATGTTGCGGATTTAGAGTCGATGATTGCTCATATAAATCATATGGGGATCACGGATTTTTCTGCATTGGAACTTAACCACTTAAGGTCCTGGCTATCTAATCTGCAAGTTAAAGGCGGAGCCCGATCATCAATTTCACGTCGCGTAGTCTCAATCAGAGCATTCACTTATTGGGCGGCGAAGAATGGCTGGTTACCGCGCGATATCGGCAGAGATCTTGTCGCACCTAAACCAGAACGATCGTTACCGGAAATTATTGATATCAATAATGCCGCGCAAGCAATTAAAGCTATGGAAGTTCGAGCTGCCGAAGAAGAATCGCCAACTTCATATCGAGATCTAGCAATAATCGAGATTCTTTACGCAACCGGAATCCGAGTTTCGGAATTAGTTGGTTTAAACCTTGAAGATATCGACCGAAATAGAAATACCATCAAAGTACTTGGCAAGGGTAGTAAGGAGCGAGTAGTCCCAATAGGAATTCCGGCGCTAAAGGCGCTAGATCAATATCTTCACTTGGGGCGTGACAAGTTTGTTAATCAAAGTTCAGGTTCAGCGCTTTTTCTTGGCGGACGCGGCAAGCGAATTGATCAGAGAATTGTCAGAACGATTGTTTACAACGCGACTGAGGCAGTTGGCAAAGGAATTAAGTTAGGACCACATGCTCTTCGCCATTCAGCAGCAACACATCTTCTAGAAGGTGGGGCAGATTTGCGTACCGTTCAAGAGATCTTGGGACACTCATCGCTATCAACTACTCAGATCTATACTCACGTAACAGAGGAAAGATTGAAAAAAGCTTACGAACAGGCACATCCGCGCGCTTAGCTATTGATGGGATGTTCACTTTCCAGAACGCGAATTGTTTTGGATTTGGATCGCATTACTAGTGAATTTGATTTTATATGTCGACTAGAAAACCGAATTCCTCTAAGGAGCTCGCCATCTGTAATGCCAGTTGCTGCAAAGAAGACATCATCACCCGAAACTAAATCGTTTGTCGTTAAAACCTGATTTAAATCGATTCCTTTAGATCTGATCAACTCTTTATCCGCCTCATCGCGCGGATGTAAAATTCCTTGAATCTCTCCGCCTAAACACTTCATTGCGCATGCGGCAATAATCCCCTCTGGCGTTCCGCCGATACCCATCAGCACATCGATACCTGTGCCTTCACGGGCTGCTTCAACGGCACCGGCAACATCGCCATCCGTAATGAATTTAATCCGAGCACCAATTTCTCTAATTTCTTTTACCAAGAGATCATGACGTGGGCGATCTAGCAACATGACAGTTAGTGAAGAAATTTCCCGACCTTTTGCTTTGGCAATCTTCTCCAGGTTTACCCTGGTCGGGGCGGTTACATCAATGACACCGGCGGCTTCGGGCCCAACGACGATCTTCTTCATGTAGTAGATAGCACTTGGGTCAAACATGGTTCCACGTTCTGCAAGTGCGATAACGCTTAACGCATTTGCCATCCCTTTTGAAGTAAGAGTTGTGCCATCAATTGGGTCTACTGCGACATCAACTTTTGGTCCAGATTTGTCGCCAACGCTCTCGCCATTAAAGAGCATGGGCGCCTCATCCTTTTCACCTTCACCGATAACAATCACACCGTCCATCGCGACGGTATTTATCATCTTGCGCATGCCATCGACCGCAGATTGATCCGCCTCATTCTTCGCGCCACGACCAATCCAACGCGAAGCAGCGATCGCGGCAGTCTCAGTGACTCTAACTAATTCGAGAGCAAGATTTCGAGATGCCTGATTTTCATTCACGAAGGCAATCTACTCTCCGAAGATTGGGTGTGAATCTGCATCAAATTTAGACAATTCATACGCTCAAGCTCCGTTATTGGTGGATTTTTAGGCAATAACTCTCGGGTAGGATTTCGCCTGCACAGATGACCTCTGTGACTTCACGCGTCTACCGCTTACTCGCTGCTCGCGAGACTAAGTTGGAAACCATTTCGGTCTGACTCGAATGAGTTGGTCGGTGCCTAGACGCTAGAGAAGTAGCAAATTGCTACTTCATTAACCGATGCGAACGAAAAGTTCGCACAAAGGAGCGTGCCGCGATGGCGGTTGTAACAATGCGAGAACTCCTAGATAGCGGAGTTCACTTCGGACATCAAACTCGTCGTTGGAATCCAAAGATGAAGCGATTCATCTTTACAGAACGCAATGGCATTTACATCATCGATATCCAGCAATCACTTGCGCTTATTGATAAGGCCTATGACTTCGTAAAGGATGTTGTTGCCAAAGGTGGCAACGTTCTATTTGTTGGCACAAAGAAGCAGGCACAAGAGCCAATCCAATCTCAGGCAAAACGCGTAGGAATGCCATACGTAACAGAACGCTGGTTGGGTGGAATGCTTACAAATTTCCCAACCGTATATAAGAGAATTCAGCGCTTGAAAGAACTCGAAGCGCTTGAGGCATCAAATGATCAAGTATTAACCAAGAAAGAGCTTCTATTACTTCGCCGCGAGCGCGAAAAGTTACATAAGAACCTTGATGGCATTCGTAATATGACAAAGTTACCTGCGGCAATCTGGGTTGTAGATACCAAACTAGAGCACCTCGCAGTAGCAGAAGCAAAGAAATTGGGAATTCCAGTTATCGCAATTTTGGATACCAACTGCGATCCTGATGAAGTCGACTTCAAGATCCCTGGAAACGACGATGCGATTCGATCGGTCACACTTCTTACTCGAGTTATTTCTGATGCAATCGCAGCTGGCTTGCAAGCAAGATCTGCCAACGTTGCAAAAGAAGCTGCTGCCGCTGCTAAAGCCGGAGCTGAATCTGTTGCTGTCGGAGAACCATTGGCTGACTGGGAAAAGGAACTCCTCGGTGCGCCAGCAGAAAATGCAGCGCCGTCAACTGAAAGTGCAGGTTCATAAGTGGCGTATACAGCTGATGATGTAAAACGACTTCGCGAAGTTACTGCTGCCGGAATGCTTGATTGCAAGAAAGCGCTAGATGAAACTAATGGCGATTTTGATAGAGCAATTGAAGTAATTCGCGTCAAAGGTTTGAAAGGTGTAACCAAACGAGAAGGTCGCGCTACTTCTAATGGTTTGATTGCTGCAAAAGCAGAGGGCAAGACAGCTGTGATGCTTGAACTGAACTGCGAAACTGACTTTGTCGCCAAAGGCGATCGCTTCCAGGCAGTTGCAGATGAACTTCTCTCACATCTATTTGGCAGCAAACAAGCTGATTTAACGAACTTCATTGCATCTAATTTGCCGACGGGTAAGTCTGTGCAAGCCGCTATCGATGAAGCCAATGCGACTCTTGGAGAAAAGATCGAACTACGTCGTATTGCGGTTATTGATGGAAGTGCAAACGCTCTATATTTACATAAGACCAGCCCTGATCTTCCGCCACAAGTTGGAGTGCTCGTAGCACTTGATAAAGAAAATGAGGCCGTTGGAAAAGATGTTGCCCAACATATTGCCGCATTCGCACCACAATATTTGAATCGTGATGAAATCCCTGCTGATGTGATTGCTAACGAGCGACGTCTTGCTGAAGAGACCGCTCGCAACGAAGGCAAGCCAGATGCAGCTATTGAAAAGATTGTGGAGGGCCGAGTAACTGGCTTCGTTAAAGAAGTTGCCGTTCTAGATCAGGCTTTCGCAAAGGATCAAAAAAAGAGCGTGCAGCAAGTTCTTACTGAAGCAGGTTCAAACTTAACCAAGTTCTACCGTTTCCGCGTGGGGCAGTAACAACTCCGCGACAAGTAGAATTAGCACCGGAAGGAGCACTCGTATGGCAAGTAATCGTAAGAGCTATAAGCGAGTGCTCCTTAAACTTTCCGGTGAAGTATTTGGTGGCGCTAAAGGTTTGGGCGTCGACCCTGATGTAGTAAATGATGTTGCAAGACAAATTTCAGATGTAGTCCGTTCCGGAGTTCAGGTCGCAATTGTCGTCGGTGGTGGAAATTATTTCCGCGGCGCTGAGTTGCAACAGCGCGGAATGGATCGAGCGCGTGCCGACTACATGG
>JBJSWS010000168.1:0-1856 GCA_046085985.1 Actinomycetales bacterium | reverse complement strand
CCAATGCAGACCACGGCTGAAGAAGTCTTTTATCGTGGCTGGATTCAACAGCGATTAGAGAACGGCCGAAGATCAATCTGGTTCGTATCGCTCGCAAATGGATTTCTTTTTGCACTTCCCCATTTGGCTAATCCGGAAGTAAACGGTGAGTTGCTATTTGCACTTCTTGGATATGGCGCAAGTGGTTTCATGTTTGCATGGGTGACCATGCGCGATCAATCAATTGGTATTGCTGTTGGCGCACATGCAGCAAATAACATTATGGCTGGTCTATTTATAACTAGTGAAGATTCGGCCCTGCCTGCAGCTAGCCTCTGGACTACGCCTGCTGTTTCTTGGTTGCCATCGGCAATCATTTCAGTATTGATGATTCCACTCTTTATCTGGCTAACCGGAAAATTCAATAAAACAAAGGATTTAGATGTCCTTTAATTTCAAAGTTAATAGTCGAATTGGTCGTGCTCGTACCGGCGTAATCACAACTCCCCATGGCCAAATTCAGACTCCGGCTTTCATTCCAGTTGGTACAAAGGCAACCGTAAAATCTGCATTGCCAGAATCGATTTCAGAATTAGGCGCGCAAGCAGTTCTTTCAAATGCCTATCATCTATATCTACAACCTGGCCCGGAGACTATTGATGCGGCAGGTGGCTTATCTAAATTCATGAATTGGAATGGGCCAACATTTACCGATAGCGGTGGCTTTCAAGTTATGTCACTTGGTGCCGGTTTTAAGAAAGTCATTGATATGCAAGGAGATTCTCCCAACGCCGATGATTTGATAACTGATCGAAAAGAACGCCTTGCTGAAGTTGATGAAGAAGGAGTGACCTTTAAATCGCACCTAGATGGCTCAATCCATCGTTTCACCCCAGAGATCTCGATGCAGGTCCAACATCAAATTGGAGCTGACATCATCTTTGCCTTTGATGAATTGACCACCCTCTATCACGATAAGAAATATCAAGAAGAGTCCCTCGAGCGCACCAGACGCTGGGCGCTGCGATGTTTGGATGAACATGAGAAGTTGACCCACGAACGCCACCATCGCCCCTATCAAGCCTTATTTGGGGTATTACAAGGGGCTCACTTTGAAGATCTGCGAAAACGAGCCGCCAAAGATCTAGGAACTATGGAGTCGAGCGGTCGAGCATTTGATGGCTTTGGAATCGGTGGTGCAATTGAGAAAGCGCGGCTGGGAGAAATCGTCGGCTGGGTTGTTGATGAATTACCTGAAGAAAAACCTCGACATTTACTAGGAATCGGTGAACCAGCTGATCTCTTTGCCGGGGTGGAAAATGGTGCAGATACCTTTGATTGCGTTGCCCCAACAAGAGAAGCGCGCACCAGTGCGGTCTACTCCAGAAGCGGCAGATTCAATGTTTCTGGCGGTAGCTATCGCAAGGACTTCTCGCCGATTGATAGTGAATGTTCCTGCTACACCTGCCAGAACTATTCTCGGGCTTATATAAATCACTTATTTAGAGCTAAGGAAATTCTTGGTCCTACTCTTGCAACCATTCATAATGTTTATTTCATCGTTGAACTCGTTGAGAAAATGCGCAATGCAATAGATGCGGGAAATTTTGCCGAGTTTAAAGTTGATTTCTTGGGCAGATATAAGAGTGAAACCAATTAACTGTAGCTAGGTTTTACAGCAACATATCTAACAAGAATTGATGCAACGATAGTCGTAAGAATCACATAGGTAATAGTTATAGATTGAATTTCTGCCGCAAATACCGCTGTCGATGCAAGTCCGGCAATCACAATTGAAAACTCACCTCGTGGCAAAAGAATTGCGGCCATGCGAAGAGTAGCTCTCTCTTCAACCATATCCCGAGCCGCCCACCAAG
>JBJSWS010000167.1:0-1561 GCA_046085985.1 Actinomycetales bacterium | reverse complement strand
CAAGGGTTCTTCACTGAGTAAAGGTGAGAGCTTGAAAGATACTGCGCAAACTCTGCAAGCGATGGGCGCCGATGGTGTGGTTATAAGACATCCGGCATCCGGTTCAGCAAAAGTGTTAGCTGATGGTGAGTGGATTAAAGGCAGCGTGATAAATGCCGGCGACGGTACACATGAGCATCCAACTCAAGCGTTACTTGATGCCTTTACCATTCGCGAGAAATTGTTATCCGGCTCTGGTGATTTGAAGGGCCTTGAGATTGCAATTGTTGGAGATATTCTTCACTCCAGAGTTGCCCGCAGTAATACTCTGTTACTGCAGAAACTTGGTGCCACGGTTACTCTAATTGCACCACCAACCCTTATGCCCGTGGGGGCTTCGGACTGGGGCGCAAAGAATTCCTATAATTTTGATGAAGAGATTTCAAAATTTGATGTTGTAATGATGCTTCGGGTGCAACGCGAACGAATGAATGACTCCTTCTTTCCTAGCGAACGCGAATATTCTCGGGAGTATGGTTTAAATGCAGAGCGGGTGTCACGATTAAAGGGCAGCGCGTTAGTAATGCATCCAGGTCCTATGAATCGAGGTTTAGAGATATCAGCCGATGCGGCAGATTGCGCAAATGCTGTGATTGTTGAACAAGTGAAGAATGGCGTAATTGTGCGAATGGCAGTTTTATACCTATTGCTCGGAGGAAGTGAAAATGTCCGAAACTAAATCCCTTGAGAGATTTATAAATCTCCGAGATGCAACAGGAAAAACTATCTATTTAGAAGTTACAAATGGGAAGATTTCAAAGATTGCAGATAAGGAAGATTTGGCAGCATCGCTTAGCAACTTCCGGACAATAGACGGAGCTGGTAGAACAATCATCCCTGGTCTTGTTGATCTACATACTCATCTTCGCGAACCAGGAAATGAAGATTCGGAAACTGTACTTTCAGGATCCCAAGCAGCTTGCGCGGGTGGTTACACTGCGGTCAGCGCTATGGCCAATTCCTTTCCCGTTGCTGACACCGCAGGAGTTGTTGAACAAGTTTTTAGATTAGGTAAAACTCATGGACTCTGTGACGTTTTTCCAGTAGGAGCAATTACCTTAGGACTAAAGGGTGAGCAACTATCTGAAATGTCTGCCATGAATCGATCTGAAGCAGGAACTCGAATATTTAGTGATGATGGCAAATGTGTAGCGAACGCCTTAATTATGCGCAGGGCGCTCGAATACGTGAAAATCTTTGATGGTCTAATTGCACAACATGCACAAGACCCACTCCTTACATTAGATTCCCAGATGAACGAGGGTTTGGTATCTGCAAAATTAGGATTAAAGGGATGGCCCGCGGTTGCCGAAGAAGCGATTATCGCAAGAGACATACTTTTGGCAGATCACGTACAAAGTAAATTGCATATCTGTCATGTGAGCACGGCAGGAAGTGTTGAAATAATCAGATGGGCAAAACAGCGAGGATTCCATTTAACATGCGAAGTTACTCCTCATCATTTGTTGCTCACGGAGGAATTAGTCGAGTCATATAACCCGATTTACAAAGTGAATCCGCC
>JBJSWS010000166.1:0-2414 GCA_046085985.1 Actinomycetales bacterium | reverse complement strand
ATGATTGGACCTAAAGATGTAATTAAAGCGGCCACTAACCTGCAATCACACTTATCCTCTAACGTCTCAAATATCTCACAGCGCGCTGCGATTGCCGCACTTAATAATGATTTATCTGCCGTCAAAGAGATGGGCGTCGCCTTTGATCGTCGCCGTAAATTAATTGTGAAGATGCTAAATGAAATTCCTGGCGTTCAATGCCCGACCCCACAAGGCGCGTTCTATGTATATCCATCGGTAAAAGGTGTACTTGGCAAAGAGATTCGCGGTAAGCGCCCAACAACTTCAGCAGAACTTGCTAATTTGATTTTGGAAGAAGTCGAAGTCGCAGTAGTCCCAGGTGAAGCTTTCGGTCCTTCTGGCTATCTACGTCTTTCTTATGCAACCTCCGATGAAGATATCGTCGAAGGCGTAACCAGAATTAAGAACTTACTTTCGGAAGCGAAGTAATGCGATCAATCCGATCGCCGAAAGAATCAGCAAGCCCCAGATAACACGAATCAATAAATTAGATCCATCTTCCGCTGGTTCTTCTGCGGTAGTAATTACCTCAGGACTTGCAACCGTAAAGTGATATTTCCCAGTAACAACATGGCCATCGCCAGATGCCACGCGATAAGTCACGTTATATCGGCCAGGGTTTTCAATCGTTAGTGGCGCAGAAATTATTGGTCCATTAACTGTTGCAACGCCAGATACTTTATTTCCTGCTTCATCGATAACTTCTATTTGATTTGGATTCTTATCGCCAAGAATCAATAACTCTTCATCAAACATCAATGAGATCGCAAGCGGAGCTTCGGCGACAATGCTCGCATCCCCTGGGTTGGCGCTAACTAAAGAAGTGTGCGCGCCGGCCGGTGTCATTGTCATAAGTGCCAGAAAAAATGCCCATAGCGCTCGTCTCATAAGAAGCACCATAATGCGACCCATGACGAAAGTCGATTTCACCTCTTCCCTAAAAATCGTGAGTTGCCACGCAGAAGGTGAAGTTGGCGATGTGATCATCGATGGCGTTGGTGAAATTCCAGGAGATACTCTCTGGGAAAAATCCAGATTTATCGCAACTGATCAAACGCTTCGCAACTATGTACTTCGCGAACCACGCGGTGGCGTCTTTCGACATGTAAACCTCTTAGTTAAACCCATTAATCCAGAGGCGCAAGTCGCCTTCATAATTATGGAACCAGAAGATACGCCGCCGATGTCTGGATCTAATTCCATCTGCGTTGCCACCGTTGCGCTTGAAACTGGAATCATTCCAATTACTGGTGAAATTATGAACTTCAAAATGGAAGCCCCTGGTGGCTTAGTAAATGTCACCGCAACAATTAAGGGTAAGAAAGTCACCCAGATTCGCGTTACCAACGTTCCATCATTTGCCGGCGCAATAAATGCAAAACTAGAAGTCGCTGGCCTTGGCACATTTACCGTTGATACCGCTTTTGGTGGAGATAGCTTTGTGATCATCAACGCCAATGATCTTGGTTTTAAAATTGCTCCAGATGAAGCTCGCGATCTTGCCGAAACTGGAATGAAGATAACCCGGGCTGCCAACGAACAGATTCCATTTACCCATCCAACAAATCCTGATTGGAAACATTTCTCGTTCTGCCAGATTGCTAAACCAATTTTTTATGAAGAAGGCATTGCAATCAGCCATAACGCTGTTGCAATTCAACCCGGAAAGATTGATCGATCACCAACTGGAACCGGATGCTCTGCACGCTTGGCGTTATTACATGCCAAAGGTGAATTAAAGTTAGGTGACCGAATGATTGGCCGATCCATCATTGGTTCACAATTTGATTGCCGGATTGAAGAAGAACTCGATCTAAATGGAACTAAGGCAATCCGCCCATCGGTTGCCGGGCAAGCTTGGATCACCGGAACTTACCAACATAAATTAGACCCGACTGACCCATATCCAACCGGCTACAAGTTAAGTGATACTTGGCCCAACAAACTATAGATCGGATTACATATGCGCATTCTCGTCGTTGGCTCAACTGGTCTAATTGGTAAACATGTTGCAGAAGCCCTGATTGCCTACGGTGATGTAATCGGCGTATCGCGCACTACCGAAATATCTGTTGATGTAAAAGATCCGGCATCAATTAAGAAAATGTATGAAAAAGTTGGCAAGGTAAATCATGTTATTTCCTGTATCGGAAAAGTTACCTTTAAATCAATCCTTGATATTTCCTACGATGAATATGCCACCAGTCTTAAAGATAAAGCCCTGGGCCAAGTCGAATTAGTTCGCGCCGGAATAAATCATGTTTTAGATGGCGGCTCATTTACCTTAATGACCGGCATCTTGGCTCGCGATCCAATTCCATCCGGCACTGCAGCATCTCTTGCCAATGGCGCGATTGAATCATTTACCAAAGCTGCATCGATTGAATTACCGC
>JBJSWS010000165.1:0-754 GCA_046085985.1 Actinomycetales bacterium | reverse complement strand
AAAGGGCAAACTCGGTTTCTCAATCGCTTTATTTATTATGGCAATAATTACTTCGGCATCAATAAGTTGGATTCGAAAAGATCGTAAAGCGGCGCTAAATTCTGTAAGTACCGTATTTGTTTATGTCGCGGCAGCTTTTGTAATAATTCCACTTGCCTCTCTGCTCTTTGAAATTATTAGAAAGGGAGCACCTGGTCTTTCATTCGGAATTTTTACTAGGGATATGTCGCTTGCTGCGGCCGATTCACCACTTAATGAGGGTGGCTTACTACATGCGGTTATCGGAACTCTCTATGTAGTTTTGCTCGCAACCATAATCAGCACCCCGATTGGTTTTCTTACTTCACTTTATATCGTGGAAGTTAAAGGTCGCTTCGCTTCAACTGTCAGATTCTTTGTGCAAGCGATGAGCGGAGTTCCATCAATTGTTGCAGGTTTGTTTATCTATGCGGTATGGATGATTGGACTTGGAAATAGTTACAACTCCGCAGCCGGCGCCGGCGCTCTTGCGATTTTGATGATTCCAACGGTGGCAAGAACTTCGGAAGAAGTTCTAAAACTTATTCCTAACGATCTTCGCGAGGCAGGGCTTGCCCTTGGCGCCACTCAATGGCGCACAGTTGCGATGATTATCTTGCCTGCAGCAAAGAGCGGCCTAGTTACATCAATGATTCTTGGAATTGCCAGAGTAGCCGGAGAAACAGCTCCACTACTTCTCACAATTGGTGGCGCTGATGCAATCAATCTAAATCCA
>JBJSWS010000164.1:0-4993 GCA_046085985.1 Actinomycetales bacterium | reverse complement strand
TGGTCTGCACAATCGCAGATTTCGCCGATGCCAGTGGCAGGTGGCAAAGGTTCGTATTTCTGGGACTTTGATGGGAAGAAGTATTTGGATTTCTCCTGCCAATTAGTTTTTACCAATATCGGTGTTCAACATCCAAAAGTTATCGATGCGATCAAGAAGCAAGCTGATACTTTGACAACTATCGCGCCACAGGTTGCAAATGATGTTAGAAGCGAAGCAGCACAACGAATCGTTGGACTTGCCGGATCAAAGTTTTCTAAAGTTTTCTTCACAAATGGCGGTGCAGACGGAAACGAAAATGCGATTCGCATGGCACGCCTCCATACCGGCAAACATAAAGTTCTCTCTTTTTATCGCTCGTATCATGGCAACACCAGCTCGGCGATTGCCGCGACTGGCGATCCTCGTCGTTGGCCAAATGAATTTGCATTTGGACATGTTCACTTCTTTGGTCCATATGCCTACCGCAGCGCTTTCTGGGCAAAGTCGGAAGAAGAAGAATGTGCTCGCGCGTTAGAGCATTTAGAAAATGTAATTATTTTTGAAGGTCCGAAAACAATCGCTGCAATTCTTATTGAATCAGTTGTTGGAACCGCCGGCGTATTAATGCCACCAAAGGGATATCTAGAAGGACTCCGTAAGCTCTGTGACAAGTACGAAATTCTTTGGATTGCCGATGAAGTTATGTCTGGCTTTGGTCGAACCGGTAAATGGTTTGCATATCAACATTCCACGGTTGAACCAGATTTGATTGTCTTTGCAAAAGGCGTTAACTCTGGCTACGTGCCACTAGGTGGCGTAGTAATTTCTACTCCAGTCTCCGAAACCTTTAATGAGCGGGTATTTCCAGGTGGTCTTACTTACTCCGGCCATCCGCTGGCATGTGCGGCTGCAGTCGCGACCATTGATGTAATGAAGGAAGAGAAGATTGTTGAAGCTGCAGCAGAGATCGGCGAGAAAGTGATTGGTCCAGCGCTCCATGAATTAGCCAAGAAACATAAGGTAATTGGAGAAGTTCGCGGGCAAGGAGTTTTCTGGGCCCTAGACCTCGTTACCGATCGCGCCACCCGAGCGCCATTGGCTCCGTATGGCGGAACGAGTCCTGCCATGGGAGAAGTGGTTGCTGAATGTAAGAAGCGTGGCTTAATGCCATTTAGCAACTTCAATCGAATCCATGTTGTACCACCATGCAATGTTTCCGAGGCAGAAGTTCGTGAAGGAATTGCAATCTTGGATGAAGCACTTTCAACAATTGGCAAATACTACGAAGGTAAGGATTAACGTGAACCGTATTACCCACTTCATCAATGGAACTACTTGGAATGGCACCGCAGAACGTAAAGGCGATGTCTATAACCCTGCTACCGGAGTCGTTACCAGCCAAGTTGATTTTGCAGATAATGCAGTAATTGATCAAGCTGTTGCAGCAGCAAGTGCGGCAGCAAAAGAATGGCGAAAAGCATCGTTAGCTAAGCGTTCGCAGGTTCTCTTTGCCTTTAGAGAGATTGTTAATGCCAGAAAAGAAGAATTAGCCAGAGCCATTACAGCAGAGCATGGAAAAGTCTTTTCTGATGCACTTGGTGAAGTTACTCGTGGCTTAGAAGTTGTTGAGTTTGCCTGCGGAATACCACATTTGCTTAAGGGTTCATATAGCGAAGGCGTATCGACAAGTATTGATGTTTATTCAATTCGCCAACCTCTAGGTGTTTGCGCAATTATTTCGCCATTTAATTTCCCTGCGATGGTTCCTATGTGGTTCTTCCCAATTGCAATTGGCGCCGGTAATGCAGTAATTATTAAGCCAAGCGAAAAAGATCCGACAACTTCCATGTTGACGGCGCAATACTTAAAGGAAGCCGGCTTACCAGATGGCGTATTCAATGTTGTTCATGGCGATAAAGTTGCCGTAGATAGAATTCTGGAACATCCAGATATTGCTTCGGTTTCATTTGTGGGCTCTACCCCAATTGCCAAGTACATCTATGAGAATGGAACCAAGGCTGGAAAGCGGGTTCAAGCTTTAGGCGGCGCAAAGAACCATATGTTGGTCCTCCCTGATGCCGATCTTGATCTGGCGGCAGATGCTGCAGTTAATGCTGGATTTGGTTCTGCCGGTGAAAGATGTATGGCGATTTCCGCACTTGTCGTTGTTGAACCAGTTGCAGATCAATTAGTTGCAAAGATCAAAGAGCGAATGGCAACTTTGAAGACTGGCGATGGAACTCGCGATAGCGATATGGGGCCATTAGTTACTGCCGTACACCGCGACAAAGTTGTTTCATATGTTGATGCGGGTGAAAAAGAAGGTGCAACACTTGTTGTTGATGGCCGTAACCCAAAGGTAGATGGAGAATCAAATGGATTCTGGCTTGGGCCAACCCTTTTCGACAATGTAACACCAAAGATGTCGATTTATAACGATGAAATTTTTGGACCAGTACTTTCCGTAGTTCGAGTCAAGAGCTACGAAGAAGGAGTAAATCTAATTAATTCTCATCGCTACGGAAACGGAACTGCAATCTTTACTAATGATGGCGGTGCGGCTCGTAGATTCCAGAATGAAGTTAATGTTGGAATGATTGGTATTAATGTGCCAATTCCAGTTCCAACTGCTTATTACTCATTCGGTGGTTGGAAGAGCTCACTATTTGGTGATACCCACGCACACGGAACTGAAGGAGTTCATTTCTTCACACGTGGCAAAGTAGTCACAAGTCGCTGGCTAGATCCAAGCCACGGTGGAATTAACTTAGGATTTCCGCAGAATCGCTAGTTAGATTTTTTAACTAAGAGATTCATAACTTCATCAACTGGAGTTTTGCTGAAGTTCTCGTAATCCAAAGTCAGTTTCAGGATTGCTTCTTGTTGGGTGGGACTATAAATGCGTGCCAAATTCGTCTTGTATTTCTCTAGCAGTAATGGAATTCCATCACTTCGTCGACGTTTGTGGCCGATTGGATATTCAATTGCGATTTCACCAATAGCGCTGCCATCCTTGAAATAAACAGTTAAGGCATTGGCGATTGAGCGTTTTTCTGGGTCGTGATAATCCTTTGTATATTGCGGATTTTCGATGCATGTAATTTTCGCTCGTAATTCGTCAATTCTTGGATCTGCCGCCACATCATCTTCATAATCTCGCGCAGTCAATCTGCCGAAAATAATTGGTACCGCAACCATATATTGAATCGTATGGTCTCGATCAGCGGGATTTCGCAGTGGACCTTTCTTATCAATAATTCTGATACACGCTTCATGGGTTTTGATTTCTATTCGTTCGATATCAGATACGCTCTTATTTAAACTCTGCATCTCTTTGTGAATTGCCATGGCGGCTTCCACTGCAGTTTGAGAGTGGAATTCTGCTGGGTATGAAATTTTAAAGAGAATGTTTTCCATTACATATGATTGATAAGGACGCTGAAACTTGAATTTTTCGCCCTTAAACGAGACATCGTAAAATCCCCAGGTCTTTGCGGTGAGAGCAGTTGGATAACCCATCTCGCCACTTTGGGCAATGAGTGCCAGACGTACTGCTCGCGAGGTTGCATCTCCTGCTGCCCAAGATTTTCTTGAACCAGCATTTGGAAAGTGGCGGTAAGTGCGAAGTGATTGACCATCAACCCAGGCAAGAGAGAGTGCGTTTAGCAATTGGGCCCTTGAAAGCCCCAAGAGTTCGCCAGCAACTACAGTTGATGCAACCTTCACAAGGACCACGTGATCTAAACCAACTTTGTTAAATGAGTTCTCAAGTGCGATACAACCTTGGATTTCGTGAGCTTTAATCATTGCTGTAAATACATCAGACATCAAAAGTTGTTTGTTGCCGGTAGTTTTATGATTACGTGAGATCCAGTCAGCAACAGCAAGAATTGCTCCGAGATTATCGGATGGATGCCCCCATTCTGCGGCTAGCCATGTGTCATTGAAATCTAGCCATCTAATTGCGGCTCCGATATTAAATGCCGCTTGCACCGGGTCTAACTCGTAATCAGTACCGGGCACTCGCGCTCCGCCAGTTGTTGAATTACCTGGAATTATCGCTCCGAGGAGTTTTTTACATGCTTCATATTCGAGTGCTTCCAATCCACAACCAATCGTGTCGAGAAAGCAATACCAAGCAGTTTCTTTGGCTAAATCTGATTTAACTTCATAGTTGAGAACATAATCAACGATATCGACCATCTCTTGGTCAAATGGCAGATTACTTTCCGTGAAATTTGCCGACATTTAACGTTCTCCTATCGGAACAAATTTACGATCTTCCGGTCCTGTGTAATTGGCGCTGGGACGAATGATCTTATTGTCATGTCTTTGTTCCATTACGTGGCCCGACCAACCAGTAATTCTTGCGAAGATGAAAATAGGGGTGAAGAAGCTTGTCGGTATTCCCATCTCTTTGTAGGCGACGGCTGAAAACCAATCTAAGTTGGGGAACATCTTTTTGATTTCCCACATCACAGATTCAATTCTTTCCGCGACGGAGAAAAGTATTGGCGAGGCGTTCTCTTCAGATAAATCTTTTGCCACTTTCTTAATTATGGGATTTCGTGGATCTCCGATCGTATAAACCGGATGACCGAAACCAATGATGACTTCCTTATTTTCAACTCTGGAACGAATATCACTTTCTGCTTGATCTGGTGAGGAATAGCGTTCTTGTATTTCAAGGGCTACTTCATTTGCGCCACCATGCTTAGGTCCGCGCAGCGCTCCGATTGAACCTGTAATTGCTGAGTAGATATCAGAACCTGTACCGGCAATTACACGTCCCGTAAAAGTTGATGCGTTAAATTCATGCTCGGCATAAAGAATTAATGAGATATGCATCGCCTTTATCCACGAATCCTTTATCGGCTTCTGATGCAGTAGATAGAGGAAATGTTCACCAATTGTTTTGGCTCCCGTATCAAGCGAGATTAGTTTCCCATGATTAGCAAAGTGGTACCAATAAATAAGCATTGATGGCGTACAAGCAATTAAGCGGTCTGCA
>JBJSWS010000163.1:0-1647 GCA_046085985.1 Actinomycetales bacterium | reverse complement strand
CCCGCGGATCGCTCCGGGTGGATGTTATCCACCACTTTGCTCTTTGGAGTCCGGACTTTCCTCGGTGCTTAAAAGTTAATTAGGCTCTTAAGTAACGCAGTGATCCGGGCGACTCTTCGCTGCGAATTGTACGCGCTATTTATAGGTGAGCGTTAATCAGTTTGAGCGGACGAGTTGTGACTGCAGGCAGTATTTTCTCGCGGGCATAGCCCATTTCTTCCAGGATTTCTAAAGATTTAGCTAATGTGCCAATTCCGCCAGCCAAAGTTCCATCAAGGCGCTCGGCTCTGCCATTTCTAATTTCAATCTCCATATCGCCGAGTCGATGACGTCCCTGACCAAGTCCTGCAGCAGAAACGGAATCGGTGGTGACGATTAATCTATCGATAGCTTTATCGCAAGCTCTTTTAACTAAATCTCTTGATACATGAACATCGTCGATAATCATTTGGAATAGCACATCATCACGTTCTAAAACCAAATCAACTAATCCCCCATCTTTTTTCATTCCGTTGTAAAGGTGGGTAACGGTTTTTGCTCCGGCATCAAATGCAGCTTGCGCGATATCTCGCTCGGCGGTTGTGTGACCCAATGAAACAACGATGTTATTTGCGGAAATCTCTTTGATGGCATCGATTGCACCTGGAAGCTCTGGAGCCATGGTGATCATCTTCAGATTTGGGATCTTAATTAGCTCTTTTATGAATTCTGGCTCTGGATTCTGTAACAAATTAGGGGCATGAACACCACGTCGCTCGTGTGAGAGACATGGACCTTCAATATGAATTCCTAAAATCTTTGCTTCATCTTCACTTTGAGTTGCAGCTACTTCGTTAACCAACTTTGCTGCCTTTTGCAGCTGTGATAAGTCACTTGTTATTAATGAGGCCAGAAAACCAGCAACGCCCTCTTTTTTCAGGGCGCGATTTGCGAAACGAATTTGATCTGGAGTAGTTGCATTTAGAAAATCAATTCCGGAGTGACCGTTTACTTGCAGGTCGATAAACAAAGTAACTTCCTATTCAGGGAAGTGGCAAGCAACTGATCGAACACCTGAAGAAGCAGTCAGCAGCGGCTCTTGGCTCGCGCACTTATCGGTTGCTTTCCAGCAACGAGTACGAAATACACAACCACTTGGTGGATTGATTGGGCTTGGCAGATCGCCTTCCAAAAGAATTCGCTTTCGAGTGCGCTCAGAACGTGGATCAGGTTGTGGCGCAGCTGATAGCAGCGCTTTTGTATATGGATGTTTTGGATTGTTAAATATTTCAGATGTCTTTCCGATTTCGACAATCTTTCCAAGATACATAACCGCAACTCGATCTGAGATATGTCGGACAACAGATAAATCGTGAGCTATAAAGATAACTCCGATGCCATCTTCCCGGCTCAAGTCGGCTAGCAAATTAATAACTTGGGCTTGGATTGAAACATCAAGTGCGCTAACAGGTTTGTCAGCGACAATAAATTTAGGCTTTGTTGCAATAGCGCGTGCAATACCGATTCGTTGACGTTGGCCACCAGAGAACTCGTGTGGGTATCGGTTGTAATGCTCTGGGTTTAGACCGACGCGCTCCATCAAACTTTGTACGGCTTTCTTTACGCCGCCTTCTGGCTCGATGCCATTGATTTCAAATGGTGCAGCAA
>JBJSWS010000162.1:0-557 GCA_046085985.1 Actinomycetales bacterium | reverse complement strand
CTAAAAGTAAATGTTAAACGTGATGGCTTTACCTGGGAGCAAAGTTACAAACTCGGAGTCCCAACAGCGCCACTTAAAAAAGGTAGCGCCACTGATCAAACCGGAACTGAAATTACTTTCTGGCCATCTTCCGATATCTTTGAAACCACAGTCTTCTCGTTTGAAATTCTCTCAACTCGTTTTCGCGAGATGGCGTTTCTAAATAAAGGTTTGAAAATTACTCTGCGTGATGAGCGCGATAGCCATGTTGATGAAAAAGGAAATCCAGTCTCCGTTGAATATTGTTATGAAGGCGGAATTGTTGATTTTGTTAAACATCTAAATACCACCAAAGGCGTCACTCATAAATCCATAATCGCTTTCGAAGCTGAAGATGCCAAGAATAAAATGGCGCTCGAAGTTGCAATGCAATGGAACAATGGATTTACCGAATCGGTTTATACCTTTGCTAACACCATCAATACCCAAGAGGGTGGCACTCACGAAGAGGGTTTTCGCACCGCACTAACCTCAATTGTTAATAAATTTGGCGAAGAGTGGGGCTATATCCGAAAGAA
>JBJSWS010000161.1:0-1867 GCA_046085985.1 Actinomycetales bacterium | reverse complement strand
TTCGTTCATGTAATTCAGCGCGAATAAAATCAAGAACTAAATCACCAGCTTGCGCTACGCCACCGCCAACAACAAATACTTCTGGTGAGAAAACTGCATTTACATTGGCAAGAGCAATTCCAAGCCATTTACCGGCAGATTTAAAAGCTTCAATCGCTTTAGTATCGCCAGCTTTAGCTCGCTCAAATGCCTCTTCTGGCGTAGCGGTTCCTGCCATTGCAGAGATTGCAGCTGAAGAAGTAAGTGCTTCTACACAGCCACGTGTGCCACATCCGCAGACAGGACCATCGGGTGCAACAACTTGATGTGCAATCTCGCCAGCGCCTTTAGTTGCACCTTCATGAACTTTGCCATCAATAACCAGTCCACCACCAACGCCAGTTCCCATCACGATGCAGGCAACAAATCGATGTCCGCGTCCGGCGCCAAGTGTTGATTCTGCTAAACAGAATGCTCGGGCATCATTGATTAGCGCAATACTTTTTCCAGTTTGATTCTTTATCTGATCTGCAAAGGGATAGTTCTCCCAATTTCCTGGCAGATTTGGAAAGAGAAGAATCGCGCCAGTATCGTGATTAAAGATTCCAGGAACGGCAACAGCAACACCATCAACTGCTGTTTTCTTATCCTGTTCAATAATTAAATCAGCGATTCGCTTAGTTACATGATCTGGACCAAGTTTTGCTTCAGTAGAAATCTGATCCTTGGCAACTTCGCGGATCTCTTTGCCATCAATCTCGATCAGCGCAAATTTAATATTTGTTCCGCCAAGATCAATTCCAAGAAAGCGCTTCAATCAATCTCCAAATCGTTGGGTGTACTCATCGAGCATAGTACTGGTTGTGGTAGCTCCCGATCTTTCTACTCCCGCATCTAACATCTCGATTAGCGCATCTAATGTACGGACGCCACCTGCACTCTTAACTTTTACGGCAGGTGAAACTGCGGCCCGCATTAACTTCACATCTGCAACGGTGGCACCGGTTGGGGCATATCCAGAAGAAGTCTTAACGTAATGAGCGCCAGCTGCTTCACAGAGTTTGCAGGCAGTGATCTTCTCTTCATCGGTTAAATATGCGTTTTCCAAAATAACTTTGACCATTTTGCCGCCAGCTGCAGCAACAACGGCGGCAATATCGGCTTTTACCGCGTCATAAAGACCTGATTTCAACTGGCCGATATTTAGCACCATATCAATCTCGGTAGCGCCATTTGCAATTGCATTCTTGGTTTCAAATACTTTGGTTTCAGTAGTTGAAGATCCATGAGGAAAGCCCACAACAGTTCCGATTTCAACATCGGTACCTTTGAGAATCTCTGCACAGAAAGCAACATCGCTTGGCTTGCAGCAAACCGATGCCACATCATACTTTTTAGCAATTTCACAACCCTGGCGAACTTCATCACGAGTCATCTCAGGTTTTAAGAGAGAGTGATCAATAGTTTTAGCAATCTTCTTCTTGGAATACTTTGGATGCGCCATTTTTCTCTTTCTTCGTCTTATAACTAGTTCGCCATTGAACGCCAACCGCCATCGACGGTAAGCACCTCACCAGTTACATATTGGTTATCGATGAGGTAAAGATATGCCGAAGTTAATGCAGTTGCGGGTAATTGGCCGCCGGCAAGCGGTTGTTTCTGCGCAGTGAATTCTTTAACAACCGGATCTTCACCAGCACGTTTTGCCATTGGGGTATCGACTAACCCCGGGGCGACGGCATTGATTCGGATTTTCTCTTTCAAATATGAGGCGGCCGATACACGGACCAATCCTTCAAGCGCAGCTTTACTTGTTGCGTAAGCATGGGTTGTGAAATGTTCTTTTACGGGTGATGTGGCAAGCACTGAGCCGGTTAAAGTAATTGAG
>JBJSWS010000160.1:0-591 GCA_046085985.1 Actinomycetales bacterium | reverse complement strand
TGGAATCGTTCCGTTGATTTCAATCCACTCTCGATTTACGGGAAATTGATCGCTGGTGGCGCTCTCTATTGCACTTTTTAACCAGGGAGCTGATTCGTTATCGTCATACTCGAGAAAGGGTGAGAACTCGCCCCAACCTTTATCACCTTGAAAAAGTGCAACTTCTCGATTAGTAACTCCGCGGAATTTGCTCCGCATCGGTAATTGAATTACCGCAAGTGAATCAAGAATCTGTGCCAGCGAGATCATTAAGGACGTTTTGGAAATTTATCGAAGTCAGGAGTTCGCTTCTCTTTATAAGCATCGCGACCCTCTTGCCCTTCCTCGGTTAAATAAAAGAGCAACGTTGCATCGCCAGCTAGTTGTTGAACACCTGCAAGTCCATCATCTGCCGCATTTAGTCCAGCTTTGAGAAGACGTAGTGCAAGTGGTGAATGGCGGAGCATCTCACGTGCCCAAGAGACTGTTTCAGCTTCTAATTCATTTACCGGAACTACGGTATTTACCAATCCCATCTCAAGCGCTTCTTTTGCATCATATTGGCGGCACATAAACCAGATTTCACGAGCTTTCTTCTGGCCAACATGTCTT
>JBJSWS010000159.1:0-3067 GCA_046085985.1 Actinomycetales bacterium | reverse complement strand
ATTGGATTTCTGGCAGAGCTAGTTGAGCTCCGCTGGGCGCTTTATTTCATCGTGATTTTAAGTTTTAGTTTGATATTTGCTGCGCGTTACGCAAAAACCGCTTAATTATTCTTCCAAGAAGAATGCAGCGGACGACCTTCTGCATAACCTGCCGCAGATTGAATTCCCACAACTGCTTTCTCTGCAAATTCAGCTAAATCTTTTGCACCCGCATAAGTACAGGATGAGCGAAGTCCTGCGATGATGTCATCGATTAAATCTTCTACACCTGGTCGTACTGGATCTAAATACATTCGAGAAGATGAGATACCTTCTTCAAAAAGAGCCTTTCGAGCACGATCAAAGGCATCCTCGGTTGAAGTTCTGGCGGCAACTGCGCGAGCAGAAGCCATACCAAATGACTCTTTATATAAACGACCTTGCGCATCAACCCGTAAGTCACTGGGTGATTCATATGTGCCTGCAAACCAAGAACCAATCATTACTGCTGAGGCACCTGCAGCAAGAGCCAACGCAACATCGCGCGGATGACGGACGCCACCATCTGCCCAAATATGTTTACCTAATTTTTTAGCTTCCGCCGCGCATTCCATAACCGCAGAAAATTGTGGCCGGCCAACACCGGTCTGCATTCTGGTCGTGCACATTGCTCCCGGACCAACGCCAACTTTGACGATATCCGCACCAGCTGCAACTAAATCACGAACCCCTTCGGCGGTAACAACATTGCCTGCAACTATCGGAATATCTTTAACAATTGGGCGGATAGCTTTTAGAACTTCAATCATTTTCTCCTGATGGCCATGTGCAGTATCAACGACAATTAAGTCAACGCCGGCACTTATTAAGCCAGCCACTTTCTCTTTTGCATCGCCATTTACACCAACAGCAGCAGCGATGCGTAATCTGCCTTTTTTATCTAGAGCTGGCTGATAAAGAGTGGCTCGTAGCGCCCCAGTACGGGTCAAGATTCCAACTAGTTTGCCGCTCTTATCTACGACTGGAGCAAGTTTTCGATTCTTCTCATGAAGCAATTGAAAAGCCGCTTTGGCATCTAATTCATCTGAAATTACTAGTAAATCCTTAACCATTACTTGTTTGATTTGGGTAAAACGATCTGCGCCTTCCCAATCTGCTTCAGTAACAATTCCGACCGGCTTGTTATCTTCAACAACGACGATGGCGCCATGAGCTCTTTTGTGAATTAA
Organism: Actinomycetales bacterium; assembly: GCA_046085985.1. Lineage (GTDB taxonomy): Bacteria > Actinomycetota > Actinomycetes > Nanopelagicales > Nanopelagicaceae > MAG-120802. The sequence continues at coordinate 1,859 of JBJSWS010000159.1, read as the reverse complement.
TGATGCTGCATCTGCCACCGTGTTAAGTGGTTCTAAAGTAATTGGAGTATCAAATAAAATATCGCGATTTTTCATCCAAGAAATTACATCTGCAACAACTGGTATTGGAATATCTTGTGGAATGACCGTAATGCCACCGCGACGTGCAACGGTTTCAGCCATACGTCGCCCTGAGATTGCTGTCATATTTGCAACTACTAATGGAATCGTTGCGCCGGAACCATCTGATGTTTTTAAATCAACATCCATTCGGCTTGCCAGATTGGACCGAGACGGAACCATAAATACATCGTCATAAGTAAGATCGTGATTTGGTTGATGTAGCAAGCGCACGTATCGGGAGTCTAGACCTATTAAGCGCCGGTAGGATAAATCAGTGTCAGAATCGCTAATCCTTGCGCGTGGCTTAACTAAAAATTACGGAAATTTTCAGGCAGTAGCTGGAATCGACTTCTCTGTGGCCAAAGGTGAATCATTTGGATTGCTTGGCCCAAATGGCGCTGGAAAATCAACGACGATGCGAATCATCGCCGCCACCTCCCGCAGAACCGCAGGTGAATTAACAATTCTTGGTCTTGATCCAGAAGAACGAGGACCACAGGTTCGCGCTCATCTTGGCGTTGTCCCACAACAAGATAATTTAGATACCGAACTTACAGTTGCAGAAAATCTCTATGTGTATGGAAGATATTTTGGTTTAAGTAAGAAATATCTAAACGAGAAAGTTGGCGAACTTCTTGCCTTTGCCCAACTTGAAGATAAAAAGGATGTAAAAGTCGATGCGCTAAGCGGTGGCATGAAGCGTCGCTTAACAATTGCTCGCGCGCTAGTAAGTGAGCCAGATATCTTGATGTTGGATGAACCAACAACTGGGCTAGATCCGCAAGCGCGTCATATTCTCTGGGATCGCTTATTTCGTCTAAAAGAAGATGGCGTTACCTTAATTATTACGACTCACTTCATGGATGAGGCCGAACAGCTCTGTGATCGATTGATTGTTATGGATCGCGGAAAGATTATGGCCGAAGGCTCTCCTGCTGAATTGATTAAGCAGTTTGCAACCAAAGAAGTTTTGGAAGTCCGGTTTGGTTCTGATCGTAATAAAGAAGTAGCACCGGTCTTACGACAATTGTGCGATCGAATTGAAGAATTACCAGATCGAATCTTGCTTTATGTTGATGATGGCGAAGCCCTGCTTGAGGAGATCACTGCAAAGAAATTGCATCCAAATACTTCACTGGTTCGTCGCAGCTCACTTGAAGATGTCTTCTTACGTCTAACTGGAAGATCTCTAATCGAATGAATTCAGCAATAAGTTCATCTGCAATTCGCTGGAAAGGCGCTTGGTATTTTGCCGAGCACCGAATCCGCGTCATGAGTAAGTGGAAATTAATTATCGGGATGATTGATTTCGCCAATCCACTCTTCTATTTGATTGCGGTGGGAGTCGGTATTGGCGTTCTAGTAACTGAAAACTCAGGTACAACTGGCACAGGTGGTGTTGCTTATTTAACTTTCCTAGCGCCTGCTCTAATTGCCTCAGCCGCAATCTCGGCAGCAATTGATGAAACTATGTTTCCAACTTTAGAAGGTTTTAAATGGCGAAAAACTTTTTATGGTGCAAATTCTGCGCCTCTGACCGGAAATCAAATAGCTTCCGGAGTCTTTATCGCAGCAATGGCGCGGGTATTTTTTAGTGTTACTTTGTACTGGCTGGTTTTAATCGTTTTTGGTGTTTTAGATATTTCTAGTTGGCCAGTGATACTAGTTGCAGCGCTCGGCGGGGCCGCATTTGGCGCAGCTTTAATGGGTTTTGTTGGAAAAGTTCATAATGATGATTTATTTATGTCAGCTTTCAG
>JBJSWS010000158.1:0-1193 GCA_046085985.1 Actinomycetales bacterium | reverse complement strand
GTCGGCTAGCAAATTAATAACTTGGGCTTGGATTGAAACATCAAGTGCGCTTACTGGTTCGTCAGCGACGATAAATTTAGGTTTTGTTGCAATAGCGCGTGCAATACCGATTCGCTGGCGTTGGCCACCAGAGAATTCGTGTGGGTATCGGTTGTAATGCTCTGGGTTTAAACCGACGCGCTCCATCAAGCTTTGCACGGCTTTTTTTACGCCGCCTTCTGGCTCGATGCCATTGATTTCAAATGGTGCGGCGACAATGCTGCCAACTGTTTGACGTGGATTAAGTGCTGAGTATGGATCTTGGAAAATAATCTGCATTTCTCGGCGAAGTGGGCGCATCTCTTTTGCCGATAACTTAGAGATATCGCGACCTTCAAAAATAATCTGTCCATCAGATGGTTCGATTAATTTTAGAAGAGTTCGACCTGCTGTGGTCTTGCCACAACCAGATTCACCAACTAGGCCAAGGGTTTCACCTTTATGTAGATCAAAATCGATTCCATCAACTGCTTTAACAAGTTGTTCCTCACCCTTTCGAGCAAGGCCACGTTTGCGAACTGGGAAATGTTTCTTAAGTCCCTTAATTTCAAGAATCGGCGATGACATTACTTCACCAACATCTTTGCAAAGAGCGAAGCGCGTTCGCTTTCGTCAATGTGGCAACGCGATAGATGAGTTGCACGTGAACCAACAAGGTCAGGCATCTTGGAATCGCAAAGACCACCAGCAACTTTTGATTTGAATTCGCAACGAGGAGCAAATGAGCAACCTTTAGGAAGATTAATTAGTGATGGTGGTTGCCCAGCAATTGCATGAAGTTTGTTACTGCCGCCATCTTCATGGCGCGGAATCGATTGCAGCAATCCGAGCGAATACGGAGCAAGAGGTTTGTAGAAAATATCTTCAACCGATCCGCTTTCCACAATCTTTCCGGCGTACATAACATTTACGCGATCAGCAACTTGTGCAACAACGCCAAGATCGTGAGTAATGAGAAGAATTCCCATATTTAATTTCTTCTGTAAATCAGCTAGCAGAGCCAGAATCTGTGCTTGTACTGTCACGTCAAGTGCAGTTGTTGGTTCATCTGCGATTAGAACTTTTGGATCGTTCATTAAAGCCATCGCAATCATCACGCGTTGGCGCATACCGCCAGAAAATTGGTGCGGATAATCATGAACGCGTTTTTCTGG
>JBJSWS010000157.1:0-2131 GCA_046085985.1 Actinomycetales bacterium | reverse complement strand
CGATGGAAAAGGTGAAATTAAGGCTGAAGCAAACCGCGCACTTGAATTACAGGCTCCCTCTGTAGTTCAACGTCAGCCGGTTAAAGAGCCTCTAGCTACCGGAATTAAAGCAATCGACGCAATGACTGCAATCGGCCGCGGTCAGCGCCAATTGATTATCGGTGATCGTCAAACCGGTAAGACCGCAGTTGCGATTGACACAATTATTAATCAACGCGACAACTGGAAGAGCGGCGATAAGAAGAAGCAAGTTAAATGTATTTATGTAGCGATTGGCCAGAAAGGCTCGACGATTGCTTCCGTAAAGGCAGCGCTCGAAGAAGCTGGCGCAATGGAATACACAACAATCGTTGCAGCACCAGCATCAGATCCAGCAGGTTTCAAATATTTGGCGCCATATACCGGATCTGCAATTGGTCAGCATTGGATGTACAAAGGCGAGCACGTTCTAATCGTCTTCGATGATTTATCAAAACAAGCTGAGGCATATCGCGCAGTTTCCTTGTTGCTTCGACGTCCACCAGGTCGTGAAGCGTATCCAGGCGATGTCTTCTATTTACATTCTCGTTTATTAGAAAGATGCGCAAAGCTTTCAGATGAGATGGGCGGTGGTTCAATGACTGGACTTCCAATCATCGAAACCAAAGGTAATGACGTATCTGCCTTCATTCCAACAAACGTTATTTCAATTACCGATGGTCAGTGCTTCTTAGAAACTGATCTCTTTAACTCTGGCGTTCGTCCTGCTATCAACGTTGGTATCTCGGTATCACGAGTAGGTGGCTCTGCACAGACAAAGGCGATGAAGAAGATCGCCGGTCGTCTACGTCTTGATCTCGCTCAGTTCCGCGAACTAGAAGCATTCGCAGCATTCGGTTCAGATTTAGATGCAGCGTCAAAGGCGCAGTTAGAGCGTGGTTCACGTCTTGTCGAGTTGTTAAAGCAAGCTCAGTACACACCATTTGCTCTTGAACGAATGGTTGTTTCAATCTGGGCTGGTACTACTGGTCAACTTGATTCAGTTGCGGTTCAAGATATTCGCCGTTTTGAATCAGAATTCTTGGATTATGTTGCTCGCTCCCACAAGGGAATATTCGATGTAATCGCAGAGACCAAAGAACTAAGCGATGACACAGTTGCAAAATTAACTAGCGCAATTGGTTCATTTAAGAACGAATTCGTTTCTTCTGTTGCAAAACCTGTAAATGAAGCTGAGGCGCAGGCGCAGGGTAGCGATGGAACCGAGCAGATTACGAAGTTCAAGAAGTAAAAAATGGGCGCACAACTTCGTATCTATCGGCGACGGATTCGCTCTGTTAAGTCGACCAAGAAGATCACGCGAGCGATGGAGTTAATCTCTGCATCGCGTATCGTCAAGGCGCAACAGCGAGTCTCCGCATCAACTCCATATGCAAATGAGTTGACGCGCGCCGTTAGTGCGGTTGCAACCTTCTCACATACAGATCACCCCTTAACTACTGAATCGGCTGAGCCAAAACGGGCCGCAGTCTTAATAGTTACCGCTGATCGAGGTATGGCAGGCGCATATTCAACAAATGCGATAAAGGAAGCTGAAGGTTTAATCGTAACGCTCAAAGAGCGCGGCCTTTCAGTTCTTACTTATGTAGTTGGCAGAAAAGCTGTTAACTACTACAAGTTCCGAAATCGCCCAGTAAAGAATTCCTGGACAGGATTCTCAGATAAACCGACTTATGCAAATGCTAAAGAAATCTCTGTTGAGTTAATTGATGCATTCTTAAAGGATGCTGCCGTTGATAGCGAGGGAGTCGACGAACTTCATATTGTCTTTACTGAATTTAAGTCGATGGTTACTCAAGTTGCGCTAAATAAGCGGATGCTTCCTTTGGAAGTTGTTGAATCAGATGCGCCAGTATCTGCCGGACTCTTGCCAATGTATGAATTTGAACCAAATGCCGGAGAAGTTCTCAACGCACTTCTTCCTAAATACATCGAATCACGCGTCTACAACGCCTTGTTGCAATCTGCTGCATCAGAACATGCCGCGCGACGTAGAGCGATGAAGTCGGCAACTGATAATGCCGATGAATTAATAAAGTCGTTGACCAGACTTGCAAACGCGGCTCGTCAGGCCGAAATTACGCAAGAAATA
>JBJSWS010000156.1:0-5985 GCA_046085985.1 Actinomycetales bacterium | reverse complement strand
ATCATTTGATATCTCTGAATGTCCATCGACTCTCACAATAATTTCATGCATGGTAGCGCGGATTGCAGCATTTAAACCGTCAGGAGTGCGACCACTTGGATTTTTGATTACCTTGATTCGATTATCTGCATTACTTAATTTTTCAGCAATTCCTAAAGTCTCATCGTGCGACGGCCCAACTGCAATAGCTACTTCAATTTCGCCCTGGTAATGCGATTCTAAGATTGCATGGATTGCAGATTCCAAGTGCGCTGCTTCATTGGCAACGGTCAGAATCACCGAAACTGGTGGGCGCAGATGCGCGTGGGCAGATTCACTCAGCGAATTTTGAGCATTCATAACAGCCAAACGCTATCGCTTGACTAGTCTTGCGTCGTGAAATCACCGCGCCTAATTCGATTTTTCACCATACTTTCTATATCAATTGTGGTGATTTCTGGCGCCTCTTGGTTTGGATTAGGTCGAATTACAGCTGCAATTCCCAAGATTGATGTATTTAAAGATCTCAAAGATCGACCCGAGAAAGCCTCTTCTGCTGTTAATTACTTGGTTGTGGGTTCAGATACTCGCGAAGGTTTAACCAGAGCGGAATCAAAACGGTTGCGAGTTGGAACTACAAAAGTTGCCGCAGGTAAGCGCTCTGACACCATGTTATTAATTCATATCTCAAAAAAGCGCGATAAAGCCGCCATCATCTCCATTCCAAGGGATACCTTCGCATCAATCCCAGAACACGAATCGATGAGCTCGGAGAAAATTATTCCGGCTTCTTATTCAAAGATTAATTCGGCATATAACTGGGGTGGCGCGCCGCTTTTGATTCAGACTTTTGAAGAAATGTCTGGACTCCATATCGATCACTACGTTGAAATCAATTTTGTTGGTTTTGTCAGAATGGTAGATGCGCTCGGTGGCGTTGAAATCTGCACCAAGCGAGATATCGACGACCCCAAGAGCCATCTCGTCCTCCCTGCCGGTCGCCATGTTCTGGATGGAATTGATTCATTGAAATATGTAAGAACTCGAACCTTTGACGGTTTAGGTGATCTTGGCAGAATGAAACGACAACAAGAATTCGCAGGCGCCATGTTGCGAAAAGCAACTAGTGCAGGAGTTTTACTAAATCCAATTAAGTTGGTTGATTTCCTAAATTCAGCGTTAGCAAGTATCACAACTGATTCCGGTCTTTCCCAAGGAGATTTGCTAACACTTGGAAAACAGCTGCGAAACTTGTCAGCAAAAAATGTGCGCACATTGACTATTCCATTGAAGTATTACAACTACAATAAAAATGGAGTGAGCGCCTCGGTGCTGTGGGATCCAATTCTTGCCCCAGAACTCTTTGAAAGAATCAAAAATGATGAAGCCTTGATAGATAAAGTTAAGGCTGAACCATCGGCATCACCGTCTATCGTTGATAAGTTCGAAACTGGAACGGCAGCCGATAATCCCTGCGCTGTAGAGTGATACCAATGAAATTATCTGTAATCGGTACCGGTTATTTGGGTGCAACCCATGCAGCTGCCATGTCTTCACTTGGCTTTGAAGTAATTGGGATAGATGTAGATAGTGAAAAAATTGCCTCTCTTTCAAGAGGTGAAGTCCCTTTCTATGAACCAGGTCTTGATGACCTTCTAAAAGCTGAGTTAGCAACCGGTCGACTTAGTTTCTCGACAGATTTCTCTAAAGCATCACAATGCGATATCCATTTCATTTGCGTAGGAACTCCGCAACAAAAAAATAGTCTTGCAGCAGATCTAAGCTATGTGGAATCTGCAATCGCTTCCATTGCACCATTTACCAAACCAGACTCACTGGTGGTTGGAAAATCAACGGTCCCGGTTGGAACTGCGGCCAAGCTTGCTCAAATGCTACAGAGTGCAAATTCCAAAGCTGAATTAGCATGGAACCCAGAGTTCCTTAGAGAAGGTTTTGCAATCGAAGATACCTTGCGTCCTAATCGACTCGTGGTTGGTGTCACTTCTGATCTAGCAGAAAACAAACTTAAAAAAGTTTATGCCAATCTCATCTCAGCTGGCGTGCCCTGGATTCGCGCAGATCTGCCAACTGCCGAACTTGTTAAAGTCGCTGCAAACTCATTCTTAGCTACCAAGATTTCATTTATAAACGCAATGGCAGAGATCTGTGAAGTTGCTGGTGGAGATGTGACTGTATTGGCAGAAGCGATTGGCCATGACCCTCGAATTGGTCCAAAGTTTTTGCAAGCAGGAATTGGCTTTGGTGGCGGTTGCTTACCAAAAGATATCAGAGCATTTATGGCTCGTTCCGAAGAGTTAGGAGCAAAGCAATCACTTGAGTTTCTGCGCGAAATCGACTCAATAAATTTGCGAGCACGACAAAGAGTTATTGATCTTGTTCGTAGCGATTTAGGCGAGGACCTCAAGAGTAGAAAAATCGCAGTACTAGGTGCTGCATTTAAGCCAGATAGTGATGATGTAAGAGATTCTCCAGCGCTCGATATTGCTGCGCAAATATCTGCAGCGGGTGCACAAGTAAATGTTCATGACCCAAAAGCGATTGCTAATGCGCGTGCAAAGACACCAAATTTGAATTATGTAGCAGATGTACTCGAATGTGTTGCAGGTGCCGATGTTCTGCTTCACCTAACTGAATGGAAAGAGTATCGAGAGCTCGATCCAGCCGTTATTGGAAAGTTAGTCGAGCAGAAGATAATTATTGATGGCAGAAACGCATTAGATAAGAAGAAGTGGCAAGCTGCGGGCTGGAAATTCCGTGGGCTTGGACGTTCTACTCGTTAATTACTCCCTCTAAATAATCGATCGCATGAGTAATTTCATCTATTAAATCACCGCCGCCACTTACGGACATAAATCCGTGGTGGGAAGAAAATCTATGAATCTTGTAATTTGGATTATGAGCAAAGAGATGAAGGTATGGTTTTTGCATATCTAGATTTGATGGTGCCTTGTAAGTTAGTGCGGCCCATTGGTTTGACCAGGATGAACAATTTCCCAACGGTAAATCATTGATTGCTCGAACCGAATTTTCGAAAATAGTAGTTATTGAATAATCCAGACTCCATAAAGATTCTTCACCTAGAGTGGAAGTGCGTTTGATTAACGATCCCGCAGGGTCAAAGAAATAACTCCAAATTCCTGGCGGGTTTCCAAGCAAGTCATTATTAACAAACTTCTGTAGTTCAAAATTCTCAAGTTCAGCTAAATTTGATTGGGTGCTAAGTAAGCGATCTCGATATAAGTAATGCCTCGCAACTGGATATGAAATAGCCTGTTTGTGTTCTGTGACTGCTGCAAAGATCGAGTAATAAGGCTGGATTGAAATAGGATCTGTTACTTCTGTTTGCAGCCTTACTTCAACACCAAGATTGGTCGCAGCCGATTCGACCAGATTACTTATATGTTCTAAGCAGGAAATTGGCGCTAGCACGATACGAAGATACCCCAGATAGAATCACCGCTATATGTCACTGCCTCGAATAGTTCTAGCCTCGGCATCGCCATCAAGGAGCCGGTTACTTAAGAGCGCAGGAATTACTCCTGAAATTATCGTAAGTGGTGTAGATGAAGAAAGTTCGCAATATTCAGCCCTCTCACCAAGAGAGCTTGTAGTTGCACTAGCTATCGTAAAAGCTCATACAGTTCGAGAGATGATTGATTTCCCAGCAATAATTATTGGTTGTGACTCGACCTTTGAATTTGAAGGTAAATCTCTTGGCAAGCCGCTTACACCAGAAGTAGCAACTACAAGAGCAAAGTTGTTAAGTGGAAAATCTGGGATTCTTTATACAGGTCACTGCATTATTGATACAACAAAAAATATCGAAATCAGTGATGTAGCGGCCACTGAAGTTCATTTTTCAAAAATGAGCGATGCTGATGTTGCCGGGTACGTTGCAACCGGAGAACCTTTAAATGTTGCCGGTGGATTTACTCTAGATGGTTTAAGTGCTCCTTTCATAAGCAAAGTAATTGGTGAAACTTCTAATGTAATTGGTCTGTCTCTACCACTGCTTCGTGCGGCATTTTCTAAATTAGGTTACAACTGGTTCGACTTTGTAAAGAGTGCATCATGACTTTGTATGCCGCATACGGTTCAAATCTAGATCCTCGGCAAATGTTGCAGCGCGCACCACATTCGCCGCACCTAGGAACTGGCTGGTTAAAAGGTTGGCGACTCACTTTTGGTGGCGAAGAAATTGGCTGGGAAGGTGCAATTGCAACGCTTGCCGAAGATATGCTCTCGAGCGTTTTTGTATCTATTTACGATTTAACTAAAGACGATGAAGCAAACCTTGATGAATGGGAAGGCGTAAACACCAATCTATATTCAAAAATTAGAGTACGAGTTGATGCACTAAGTGGAACCCAGCTCTGTTATGTATATGTTCTCAACTCTTTTGAAGGTGGAAAACCCTCCTCTCGCTATCTAGAAATTATGATCAATGCAGCAGAAGAAGCCGGCGCACCCTCTGATTACATTGCCGAATTAAGAGGTTGGGCAAATCTATGATTTCAAATGAATTACGGGCAGAGGTTCTGGCTTGGATTGAAGATGATCCGGACCAGAAAACACGTGAAGAACTAGCTCGGTGGTTGCAGCAAGAAGATTCTGAAAAAATAGAAAGTTGTTTCCAAGGCTTTCTGCAATTTGGAACCGCAGGATTACGTGGCGCACTTGGTCCCGGTCCTTCGCGAATGAATCGCGCAGTAGTCTCTAAGACGGCCGCTGGATTAAGTATTTTTATGAAGAAGAATTCGCTTAGCTCAATCGTAATTGGCAGAGATGCCCGATATGGCTCCGAAGATTTCACCGAAGATACCGCGCAAATCATGAGTGGTGCTGGCTTTAAAGTCTATGTCTTGCCACGGCCATTACCTACTCCAGTTCTTGCATATGCAGTACGAAAACTAAATTGTGATGTTGGCGTCATGGTTACCGCGAGCCATAATCCGCCGCAAGATAATGGTTATAAAGTTTATTTAGGTGGCAAAGTATCTGGTATTAATTACTTTGGTTCGCAAATAATTGCGCCAACTGATGCAGAAATCTCTGCAGAAATTACCAGCACACCAAAGTTGAGTGAAGTGCCTCGAGCTAAAGTTAGGGAAGTTCTCTCTGAAAGCATTATCTCTGACTATATTAAAGAGACCGCAGAGCTAGTTGATAAACCATTGCCAATCAAAGTTGTTTACTCACCACTTCACGGTGTCGGTAAGGATACTTTTGTAAAAGTCATTGAAGCCGCTGGTTTTGAAAAACCATTGGTAGTCAAAGAGCAGGCAGAACCAGATCCCGACTTTCCCACTGTTGCCTTCCCTAATCCGGAAGAACCGGGTGCGATTGATTTAGCTTTAGATTTAGCCGCCAGAGAGGGCGCAGATTTAGTCATTGCAAATGATCCCGATGCTGATCGTTGCGCTGCTGCAATAAATGATGGTGGCTGGCGGATGCTGCGGGGTGATGAAGTCGGAGCTTTGCTCGGTGAATATCTGGCCCGCAGATACCGAACAGGAGTCTTCGCAAACTCCATTGTCTCTTCATCAATTTTAGGAAAGATCGCCGAGCACTACGGAATTCCATTTTTCGAGACTCTTACTGGATTTAAGTATTTATCTAAAGTCGATGGACTTACTTATGGCTATGAAGAAGCGCTCGGGTATTCGGTTGCGCCAAATTCTGTTAATGATAAAGATGGAATTAGTGCAGGATTAATCTTGATTCAGTTGGCCGCAGAATTAAAGAGAGATGGCCGAACAGTTAGTGATTTACTAAATGAGATCTGGGCTCGCCATGGATTTCACGGAACTCGGCAAATTTCGATACGAACAAATAAATTAAGCGATATCGAATTTGTAATGGCAAAGTTGCGAAGTAAATTGCCCAAACAGTTGGGCCAGTTTGAAGTTACTAGCTTTGATGACCTAGAAAAGCCGACTAATGGTTTACCACCTACTGATGGTGTGCGGATCTGGCTCGACCAGA
>JBJSWS010000155.1:0-1529 GCA_046085985.1 Actinomycetales bacterium | reverse complement strand
CTGCATGGCTGAAGTGGCTTGACGAGGTTACTGATGTAAGGGCAATTGCGACATCAAGACCCGGTTATGGTTTATCAGATCGACAAGCTGGAAGAAGTGTTGCGACAGATATTGCGAATCAAGCAGAAGTTCTAGATTTTTTTGGAATCAAATCATTTGTCGTAATTGGTTGGTCGGGCGGTGGACCCCATTCGCTAAATATGACTCGTGAACCCAGATGTGTTGCCTCATTCACTATCGCTGGCGTTGGTGAATATGGACGTGCGGATTTAGATTTTCTAGAAGGAATGGGGCCAGAGAATCACGATGAATTTGGTGCAGCAATGAAGGGTGAAGCTGCAATTTCAGATTGGATGGAGCGGAATTCACCTGGTTTAAGGAATGTTAGTGGTGCCGACCTAATTCAAGCTTTTGGTGGATTGATTGGCGATGCAGATAAGCGAGCATTGAATTCAGAGGTCGCAGAAGCAATGGCTGCAACCATGCGTAGGGCTTTAGATAAAGGATTTACTGGTTGGCTTGATGACGACTTAGCTTTTGTTAGAGATTTTGGTTTTGATATTTCCAAGATAGATAAACCAGTTGTAATTTGGCAGGGCGATGATGATTTTATGGTTCCAAAAGCTCACAGCGAATGGTTGGCAAAACATATACCTGGCTCACAATTGCGATTTGTTCCAGGTCATGGACATATTTCTTTGGGCGAAGAGTTTCGACCAAAGATTATCGAGGATGCCCTTAGCTATCTACGTTAAATATTTTCGCTGCGAATCCGATTTGCAACGATAACGGTATGGCCATCGGTAAGTGTATGCACGCTGATTCCGTGGTCAAATGCGCTCTTTAACTCTTCGGAATGTATTACTGTGGCTGAACTTCCATCCAACAAAACTTTGCCTTCGCGCATCACGATAATCCGCTCGGCATACATGGCACCTAAAGTGATGTCATGCATTGTGGAGACGACAGTAACGCCCGCTTTTTTAAGTAACTCAATCTGATTTAGCGTCGCAATTTGATGATGTAAATCTAGGGCGCTAGTTGGTTCATCCATCAGGATAATTTGTGGCTCTTGAACTATCGCACGTGCAATAAGTACTCGTTGTAACTCGCCACCGGAAAGTCGAGATACCAATTGATCTTGCAAGCCAATTAACTGCATCTCTTCTAGAGTTTGATAGACCTTATTTCGACCATGCCGTTTTTCACGTCCCCAGCCATCAATCTTTGCTCTTCCTAATGAAACATATTCACGAACAGTCATGCCAAGTGGAACTTGTGGTCGCTGCGGAACGAATGCCACATTTCGTTGCAAATCTTTAAAGGCTTCGATTTGATCAAACTTGATGGATCCTGAATACGGGTTCATTCCTAGCAATGAGGTAAGAAAAGTTGTCTTACCTGCACCATTTGGACCAACGATTGATGTCCAGGTTCCGGTTGGTATTTCTAATGAGATCGAATCCAGAACTAATCGTTCGCCATATGAAACCGAGAGGTTTTCAACTTTTATCATCGAGAATTTCCCC
>JBJSWS010000154.1:0-2616 GCA_046085985.1 Actinomycetales bacterium | reverse complement strand
CAACAGCGTTCATACGAGGGATTCCTCCGCTAATGCGCTTAGTCCTGGTTGGACCACCAGGTGCAGGAAAAGGAACGCAAGCAGCTCTCCTCGCCGGTCATTACAAGATTCCACATATCTCAACCGGTGACATCTTCCGTGTAAATTTGAAGGAAGGCACCGAACTTGGCCTTCAGGCAAAGAGCTATATGGATAAAGGCGAATTAGTTCCAGATTCTGTAACTAATGCGATGGTTAAAGATCGCCTCGCAAGCGCCGAAGGTTTTCTTCTTGATGGGTTCCCGAGAAATGTGGCTCAAGCAGAAGTCCTTCGCGCATTTCTAGGTGAGCGAAGTAAGCCACTAGATGCTGTCGTGGAATTCGCAATTAACAATGAAGAAGTAATTAAGCGGTTATCGAGCCGTCGAACCTGTCGAGGTTGCGGCAAGGTTTTCCCAGGCGAATTAGCAAAGTGCGATAGCTGTGGTGGCGAGCTCTATCAACGCGAGGATGATCAAGAATCAGTGATCGCCCGAAGGCTAGAAGTTTATTCCGAACAGACTGAGCCAATTATTTCTTTCTATCGACAAGAAGGTTTACTGATTACGGTAACTGCAACTGGCGCGGTTTCAGAAATTACCAATAACGTAATTAGAGCGCTAGCTGCGAAAGTTAGTTAAATAATGGCGATCCAGATTAAGACTTTGGATCAACTAAAGACCATGCGAAAAGCTGGTCTCTTAGTTAGAAATACACTCGAATTAGTTCGAAGCCAGATTAAAGCTGGCATAACAACTAGCGCGCTAGATGCGGTTGCAGAAGCAAATATCAAACGGGGCGGTGGAACTTCTAACTTCAAGGGTTATCACGGTTTTCCAGCAACAATCTGTGTCTCAATCAATGATGAGATTGTTCATGGCATTCCTGGCGATCGAATGATTATGCCGGGCGATGTTGTCTCAGTTGATTGCGGAGCAGTTATTGATGGCTGGCATGGTGATGCTGCCTTCACAATGATTGTTGATCCAATTGATTCTGCAACACAAACCATGCTTAACGTATGTGAAGAGTCAATGTGGCAGGGAATTGCTGCAGGTTCATCCGGTGCCAAACTCTCTGACATTGGTCACGCAATAGAAAAGTATGTTAACTCGCAAGGTAAATATGGAATCTTGCGCGAATATGGCGGCCATGGAATCGGAACGGCGATGCACATGGAGCCACATATTTTAAATTTTGGAAAGCCAGGAAATGGTCCGAAGATTGAACCTGGAATGGTCTTTGCGATTGAGCCGATGATTACGATGGGTTCAGAGCGGACCAAAGTACTAGCCGATAATTGGACCGTTGTGACTATCGATCAATCACGCGGATCGCATTTTGAAAATACTTATTGCATCGCCCCAGATGGCAAGCCCTTTGTATTGACCGAAATCGACGGTGGTAGGTCCAAGTTAAATCAGTTTGGAATCACCGTAACCGATTTACTGCAATAGGCCGCGTTTTCGTAGCGTTCTGGTTCTGATTGGACTGAAAAGTACTTTTTCAACAAGAACACCAATCATCATAATCAAAAGTATTGATGCAATAACTAATGACATATCGCCAAGCTGTCTACCTACATCTAATAATTGACCAACACCAAGTCCGAGCGCAGGAGATACTGCAATTAGTTCTGCTGCCATCAGTGAGCGCCAAGCAAAGGCCCAACCTTGTTCAAGGCCTGCCAAATATCCAGTCCAAGATGCTGGCAAGATGAAATGGCGAATGTTCTGCCATCTATTAGCACCGAGAACTCGCGAGACTCTGCGATAGATTGGATTTATCTGATCAATACCTGCAATCAATCCATTTGCAATCGATGGAATTGCACCAAGCAAGATAACTGCGTAGATAGTTGCTGGCGAGAGACCAAACCAGATAATTGCAGCTGGTACCCAGGCAACTGATGGTAGTTGTTGTAAACCTAAGAGAATCGGCCCGAAGATTGTTCGCAATGTTCGATTTAGCCCAAGCAATAAACCAATTGGTGTTGCAAGCGCAATTGCGATTAGGAAACCTTGAATTCCGCGGAAGAAACTTGTGGAAAGTGCAGTCTGCAAATTTCCAAGCTCCCATTGGTTCTGCAGAGAACCAGCAACTTCACTTGGAGTTGGCAATATGTAATTTTCAATCTCAAAAATTGTGACGATTAATTGCCAGATTATCACTATAAATGCGATTGCAAGAAGGGGAGATAGCGCTTTTACGAGCGCAGCTTTTCGGTTTCGCTCTTTTAGATGTTTAGTTTCCAGCGCATCAAGCCCGGCTTCTAATTGACGTAATTCATCTTGGCGATCAGACATGAGCATGCCTCTTAATCTCTTTGCGCAACTCGTCAGTTATCTTGCTAGCTAAGTTGGCAATTTCAGGGGAATCCATCCGGCGCGGTTCTTTGATATCAACCTGCCACTCTGCGATGAAGCGACCAGGACGTGATGACATCATCAGAACACGTTGACCAAGGCGAATCGCCTCGCGCACATTGTGCGTTACAAAGAGAATCGTCAATTCTTTTGCACGCCAGATTCGCGAAAGTTCATCATGTAAAAGGTCTCGAGTAATTGCATCTAAAGCGGCAAACGGTTCATCCATCAG
>JBJSWS010000153.1:0-340 GCA_046085985.1 Actinomycetales bacterium | reverse complement strand
TCTCAGGATCTAATCCGCATTGCGCGAGTAAGAAAATATGCACCAACTGCAAAGATTCGAATCGATGTCAACGGCAGTTGGAGCGTGAAGGATGCGCTTTTAAATATCAGAGCAATTTATGGCGAAGTTGCCGGAACATTTTTGGAATATGTTGAGCAACCAGTCGCAACTTTAAGTGAGATGAAAGAGTTAAAAGCTGAGTTGGGAATTGATATAAAAATTGCAGCCGATGAAGCGTTGCGGAAAAGCAACGACCCATTAAATCTAGATCTAACAGATGCTGCAGATATTTTAATTTTGAAAGTCGCGCCTCTTGGTGGAATTAGTAAATCTTTGGAAA
>JBJSWS010000152.1:0-2148 GCA_046085985.1 Actinomycetales bacterium | reverse complement strand
GTCATAATTGCAAGTGCGCGACGATTCTTACGCGCTGCAATTGAATAGAGCTGGTTGGCTTCCATTTCAAGGGCTAAGACACCATGCGCTTGTAATTTTTTGGCTGCATCAGTTTCGTCATAGAAGAAATCCATTGATGAAACGCCACCTACATGGACTCGTTCAAATTTCTTGCTTGCTTCATATGCCGCCATCAATAAATGGAAATCACAATTTGGTGCAAAGTCGAGACCATTTGTAAATCGACGGTTTATATTGGAATCTGTTGAGGCAGTCATTGCAAGAATTAAATCGCCAACTTTTGTCTTATCTTGCAGTCCGCCTGCGGTGCCGATTCGAATCGCAACTTGCACATCGTATTCATTGAAAAGTTCAGTTACATAAATTGATGCCGAAGGCAATCCCATTCCGGTGCCTTGGACAGAGACGCGCTCGCCTTTATAGGTTCCGGTAAAACCAAACATATTTCTAACCGAGTTATATTGCTTTACATTCTCTAAGTAATTCTCTGCTACCCATTTTGCTCTAAGTGGATCACCAGGAAGGAGAATGCGCTCTGCAATCTCACCTTTTGCTGCACCAATATGTACGCTCATAGTTAGCGAAGGATAACAAGAACAGCAGCGATGAAATGCGCAACGAAGGCTGCGGCGGTCATTGCATGAAATAACTCGTGAAACCCAAACCAGTTAATAGAGAAGTTAGGTCGCTTTATTGCATAGATAATTGCGCCTACTGAATAGAGCACGCCACCGAGGGCAATCAAGATAAAGACTAAAAGGCCACCGCTGCGATAAAAATCAGGGAAGTAGAAGAAAGCTGCCCAGCCAAGTCCTAAATAAATAGGTACATATAGCCAACGTGGCGCGCCGAGCCAGAATACGCGAAAGATTCCAGAGAGAAGTGCGCCACCCCAGACGATTGAAAGCAGAAGAACCGCCTGTTCTTTCTCTAATAAATAAATAGAGAACGGGGTATAGGTACCAGCAATTAACAATGGAATATTGGCGTGATCAATCCGGCGCCAGACTGCTTTTGCAGCAGGACTCCAGGGAACGCGGTGATAGATAGCGCTGCAGGTAAATAATGAAACTGCAGTAAGAGTAAAGATAGTAAGCGTTATCCGTCCTCGTAGCTCAGAGGTAATAGTTATTAGAGTTAAACCTGCAACAAGTGCTAGCGGAGACATAATTAAATGAATAATGCCGCGCAGCTTTGGCCTACTTAATACGTTCATATATCCCCATCATCTTACGGTCAAATGAGACTAACGAACTTTCTGTTGTAATAGCAGTTGCGATGATTATCGCATCGGAAATCTTGGTTTTATGAGCAGAGCGTATTTTGGCCGAAAGCACAGCGGCTTCGCTATCAAAAGGAAATATAGTCCCGATCAAACTTCTAATTTTTGACTCAGCTCTTGTGGCATGGATTGCTCCTAATGCATGCGGCCTGATTAAGGATTCAGTGAGAGTTATAGCGCTAATGGCAAGGCTGGTTTTTCCGCTACTCATGAATATTTCTTTCGCATCTTCGTGGTGTACATCAGTTTCACGAAGCGCAGCAATAAGCACAGTTGAATCTAGAAGTATTTGCTGTCCCACTCTTCTCTTTCCTTTTGTAAATCAAAACCTTCATATACGTCAGTCATGCTGCCTAAGATTTCATCGAGAGTTTTTAGCCATTCAGAATCGACCGGCGTAACGACGAGTCGGTTATCTTTGTTGATATGAAACTCAACTCGATCACCGGGCTTTTATGACATCTCGCGTAATACCTCCACAGGAATTGTGATCTGGTTTTTGGAACTTATCCGAGATGAAGTTGCGCGACCGCGGCGAGATTTAGTAACTGTGGATTTCCGGGAGGCCCGCTTAGCCTTTACTTTGTTAGCCATAAGTAAAGGCTAACCGCTTTTTGGTCGGCGTGTCGGGGGTTAAAAAGCGGCGTGTTTTACTGGTTATCCCGTTTTGACCGTCTCGCCTCGCTTCCTATAGCCTCGCGCCCTTGTGTCCGAATGGACGACACACCCGACCGCGTGGGTCGGAGTATGAACGAGATGGAGATAAGTAGTGCCAACAATTCAGCAGTTGGTCCGAAAGGGTCGCGTTGATAAGTCTGACAAGACAACAACGCCTGCTCTTAAAG
>JBJSWS010000151.1:0-1748 GCA_046085985.1 Actinomycetales bacterium | reverse complement strand
GCATTGGTTGGGTCGGGCGAGTATCTGCCTGCGATGCGGGATTTTGAAAGTTCACTAATTGATGATGGCAAGAAGAACGATAAAGAGCCAGCATTCGTCCAAATCCCAACTGCTGCCGGCAGAGAGAGCCGGGATCGAATTAATTATTGGAAAGAGCTAGGAGAGCGACACGCAAGTGAGAGTGGAGTTACGGAAAGGTTTCTTCCAATCTTTGATCGGGATGCGGCGCATAATCCAGAATTCGTTTCACAGATTCGAGATAGCGCGTTGATTTATTTATCTGGTGGCGACCCGCATTACTTGGCAAATACTCTAAGAGATACTCCGGTTTGGGATGCAATAAATGAGAACTGGGAAAGTGGTGGATCGCTTGCAGGTTGTAGCGCAGGTGCCATGGTTATGAGTTCACATATCCCAAACTTTCGCCTTGCCAGAAGCGAACCAACGCCTGGATTTGGCATCGTGCCAAATATTCGAGTGATTCCGCATTTCAATAAGTTTTTCAAGTGGATTCCAGAGAGCGCTGCAAAGATATTGATGGATGCACCCGAAGGCACGGTACTTATGGGAATCGATGAGTTAACTGCATTGGTACGGCGTAGTGGCAACGATTATTGGCAGGCAACCGGTGAAGAAAAAGTCCACATCCTAAAAGGTTTGCCAAGCGCGCAATTAAGCGCCGGTGATTCCATCAACTTCTAATGTAATTAAATTACCCCAAGGATCCTCGACTCGTACCGAATTATTCTCCGCAATTACTTCTTGTTCGTGAAAAGCTAGACGATCCTTGGTTTCTGCAAGTTGATCGGCACTTTCCAACTTAATTTCAACGTTTCCTAAGCCAAGTGCAAGTTGCCGTTTTCCCGCACCCTTACTGCGCCAGGTATTCATCGCCATGTGATGGTGGTAGCCACCTGCAGATACGAAGAGAGCTTGACCGCCCCAATTAAGCGTCTTTTCAAAGCCAAGCATCTTTACATAGAACTCTTCAGCCGCCGAAACTGAGCCAACCGATAAGTGAACGTGGCCAACTCTTTTATCTTCTGCGACCGGTTCTTGGGTGAGATGCTCTTTCAAAAACTGATTTGGATCCAACATGATTGTGTCCATTTCGATATTGCCATGGACCCAGCTCCATTGTGATCGATCTCGATCCCAATAAAGTTCCACACCATTTCCTTCCGGATCATTGAAATAGAATGCTTTGCTAACTAAGTGATCGGCGCTTCCAGTAAATGTTCCTGGATATTGTTGCGCCACCGAATAAACCGCTTTGGCTAGAGCAGCCTCTGTTGGAAAAAGGATTGCAGTATGAAATAAACCAGCTTCATGAGGAGATGCATATTTCATAGCTGGCTTATGTTCCAGAATCACAATTTCTAGATCTTTAAATCCAAGAACGGCACGACCTTCGACATTGCTAAGAAGTTCTAAGCCCACGCCGCTTTGATAATAAAGAATCATGGAATCTAAATCTGCAACCCATAAAGTCACAGCACCCATCATTGTGTTTGCCGGGAGCAACTCACTTGTTGTCATAACGCCACTCTATCAGAGATAGTTGAAATTTCAACTAAATCAGATTCGGCTAAAATTCCGAGGTGAAAGCACTTGAGCGATCCGCCCCAGTAGTTTTTGTTCTTCTATGGAGCACCGGTTTCGTTGGTGCCAAATACATACTTCCTTACGCAGAACCTTTTGTATTCCTTACTATTCGTTATGCCGCAGCCGCGATCATTCTTTTCCTT
>JBJSWS010000150.1:0-5813 GCA_046085985.1 Actinomycetales bacterium | reverse complement strand
ATCAAATCATACGTAAGATGATTGGATCTCTTGGCCTTGAAGTTCTGATGCTAAAGCGAACAAGAGTTGGAAAGATCGAACTCGGAGAGCTCCCGGTAGGAAAATGGAGACATCTATCTAGCGTTGAGTTGTTATAAAGTTAAAACCATATATCTATAAAACAATAAAACAGTTTTTCCACAAAAAAGCTATTTATCTACAAAACAATATTTGCCCTAAACCAAAATGCTGATATATCGATATAATTGCGCTCAGAATCGAACCCAAATGGCGATAAATAGCTAATCTCGGGAACTTCTCAAGAGATCCATGAAATATCGACATTTACTCATGCCACGCTGAGCGGCTAAAAGGCAATAACTCTTTTAATCGACAAAACGTCTTATATATAAGAGCAAAAGATCTCTCTCGGTGCGTAAACTCTGCTGATGGCCGTTAAGGGAATCCGGGGCGCGACGCAGCTAACAAGCGATTCGCCCGAAGAGATGAAAGAGGCCGTGACTGAACTTATAGGTGAAATCTTGCGAGCCAACAGCCTTTCGATTTCCGATCTTATTTCGGTGATTTTTACTGCCACTCAGGATTTAGTTTCAAATTTTCCAGCAGCTTCGGCAAGAGAGATGGGTCTTGGTGAAATACCGCTTCTGTGTGCGGTTGAAATCGCAGTCCCAGCAAGTTTGCCAAGGACGATAAGGGTTCTTGTCCATTGCAACACCGATCGGACGCATCAACAAATTTCACACGTGTATCTGCGGGGGACTACTGTCCTACGAAGCGATCTAGCGCAATGAAAATTAGAACCCAGATCATCGGCACTGGGTTGATAGGAACATCTATCGCGCTCAATCTGGCCGAGAAGGGCTGGCCACTCGAGTTAACCGATATCTCAGAGCGGCAGCTACAGCTAGCTAAGGCCCTCGTGCCTACTGCAAAGAAGTTGGATTCAGTAGAACTAGTAATCGTTGCAACTCCACCTGCTGTCGCCTTGGAGAGACTTATTGACGCCCATAAGGCCTATCCTCAAGCTTTACTTATAGATGTTGGGAGCATAAAGTCTAAACTTCAAGTGGACGTATCAGCTTTTCCGGAGCTAGCTAAGCGGTACATTGGGACTCATCCAATCGCTGGGCGCGAGAAGAGTGGAGCGCAATCGGCTAGAAGCGATCTCTTCCTCGAACGTGCCTGGATTATTTCGCCAAGCGAAGAATCTCTACCTGAAGATTTAGAGAAGGTAATTGATTTGGTTAAAACGTTAGGAGCTAACCCATACATCATGTCGGCGCGTGAGCACGATAATGTCTTTGCAAGGATCTCTCATCTCCCGCAGGTCATAAGTGTTGCTCTTGCTAGCAGTATCTCTGATTTAGGTGACGATCTTTCGCTGGCAGGTCAGGGATTAAGAGATATGTTGCGCATCTCTGCATCAGATGGACGATTGTGGGCTGAAATATTGCTTAAGAATCAAGATGAGGTTATCGAAGCCGTTGAAGATTTTCAGAGCATTTTAGAGAGTCTTCTTGAAGCGATAGAAGATAACGATGAGTCGAGAATCGTGGAGATTTTTGATGACGTAAGAAACGTTTCCAAGAAGGTTACAGCCAAACATGGAATGAAGCCTCGTGATTATTCTTATTTGAACGTCGTTATCGAAGACAAGCCAGGTCAACTAGGAGCACTTTTTAATGAGTGCAGTGAGATTAATGTGAACGTCGAAGATCTGAATATAGAACATTCACCAAGACAAGAAACGGGATTGATACGGCTTGCTCTCTCCGAAAATGATTCGAATATATTGGAAAAACATCTTATAGAAAAAGGTTGGAAGGTTCATAGATAATGCCAATCATTATCGCAATTGACGGACCGAGCGGAGCAGGCAAATCCTCTACTTCTAAAGGTTTAGCAATCCGTGGCAATTGGAATTACTTGGATACCGGAGCTTTATACCGCGCAATCACTTTGATTGCGCAACGTAACAATGTTGATAATGAAAATGACCTCCTTGCGAAACTTAATGAACATAAGATTGAATTTAGGCCAGATCCTAAAAAACCCGAGATACTTATTGACGGTATAAATGTAAACGACGAAATTAGAAACGAGGGAATAACTGCAAGAGTTAGCAATATCAGTTCGTGGAAGTCAATTAGAGATTATCTTTTCAAACTTCAAAGAGAAATCATTGAAAATTCGAAGAATGGGATTGTGGTTGAGGGGAGGGATATCGGAACAGTAGTAGCCCCCGAGGCAGCTCTAAAGATATTTCTGGAGGCAGATTTAAGGCAAAGATCCTTGCGCAGGGCGAGCGAACTGGCAGATGTTCAATCTGTTGAGAAAACAAGTGAAGAAGTAGCTGAATCGCTTAATAAACGCGATGAGATTGATAGTACGCGCACAATTTCGCCATTGGCTAAGGCCGCAGATGCCGTCGTTGTTGATTCTACGTATCTAAATCTAGAAGAAACAATAGATTACATATGGAATATCTTGAGTCAAAGATCGCTGTTGGGTCTGCCAACCGTAGTAGTTATCGGTCGCCCCAATGTTGGAAAATCAACCTTAGTTAATCGAATAATTGGAAGTCGAGAAGCAATCATCGAAGATAAACCTGGCGTAACCAGAGATCGCGTACGTTATGAAGCAGAATGGAATGGAAAAAGATTCATAATTGTCGATACAGGCGGGTGGGAGCCAAGCGGCGAGGGCATCACCATGAAGATTGCAGCGGCTGCCGAATCCGCAATCGCGGAAGCCGATCTTGTGCTATTTGTTATCGATGGAAAAGTGGGCACGCAGAGTGAGGATGAAGCGTTAGTCAGTTTGTTACGAAAGAGCCGCAGAAAGATTATGTTAATTGCAAATAAGATTGATTCAGAACGAGACGAGATTGATGCGCACTCGCTTTGGAATATTGGACTTGGAGAGCCGCATTTTGTTTCAGCGGCTCATGGAAGAGGTTCTGGCGATCTTCTTGATTTGATTGTTAGTAATTTGCCCGAAGTTGGTCGAAGTGTCGTCAATGATACAAATCGTCGAATTGCAATTGTTGGTCGACCAAATGTTGGTAAAAGTAGCCTTTTGAATTCTTTTGCAGGTGAAGTGAGGTCACTTGTGGATGACGCGGAAGGCACGACGAGAGACCCAATTGATGAATTGATAACGATAGATGGACGTACCTGGAGATTCATAGATACGGCTGGAATAAGAAAGCGGGCAAATCAAAGCGATGGCGTTGATTACTACGCGGCTATTCGAACAGAAAGAGCGATAGATAACACGGAGATTGCAATCGTACTTCTGGACGCCTCAAAAACTCTCACCGAACAAGATTTGCGAATAATTTCACTAGTAGAAGATGCGGGGAAGGCGCTCGTTATTGGAATGAATAAATGGGATTTGGTTGACGAGGAACGCCGTCTTCAGCTTGATAAAGAAATGGATAGAAACTTGGATCAAGTTGAATGGGCAGAGCGAGTTAACATTTCTGCAAAAACCGGCTGGCACCGCGATCGACTAATGCCAGCGGTCATAAGAGCCTTGGCAAGTTGGGAGTTTAGAATTCCAACTGGAAAACTGAATTCGTTTCTTGGTCAATTAGTTGGAGCAAATCCACCTCCAGTACGTGGCGGACGTCAACCAAAGATTCTCTTTGCTACACAGGCGGGGATTGAGCCTCCCACCTTTATAGTTTTTGCCACCGATTTCATAGAACCGTCGTATCGACGATTTATCGAGCGTCGACTCCGTGAAGAATTTGGTTTCACTGGCACACCTATCCGAGTATCCGTGCGAATTCGCGAAAGATGAGTTCGGATAGCATTTTCATACGGGACGTAGCGCAGCTTGGTAGCGCACATGGCTGGGGGTCATGTGGTCGCAGGTTCAAATCCTGTCGTCCCGACCGAGTCAGTTTGCGATGACAGGGAGGAAAAATTGTTGACCATTCCAAATTTCCTAACCTTAATTCGCGCCCTCGGAATTCCGATATTTCTCTATTTGGTTCTCCAAGAAAAATTTTCACTTGCAGTGTTAACTTTAATGATTGCGGGGGTAACTGATTATCTGGATGGAAAACTCGCTCGGCTGTTGAAGCAGGAGAGCAGGTTCGGCGAGCTGATGGATCCAGCAGTAGATCGCCTGTATATCGCAACGGTATTAATTGCGATGTTCCTGACTAATTCAATACCCGCATTTCTATTAGTCATAATTATCGTTCGCGATTTAATCCTTGGAATTCTTTTGATTGCGATGAAAAGAAAGGGAATCGAGCCTTTTCGAGTTACGTATCTTGGCAAAGCAGCGACTTTCAATCTGCTCTATGCCCTACCGCTCTTGCTATTAACCTCAACAACGTATAGCTGGGTTGGCGAACTAGCCTTTATTGCAGGATGGGCCTTTGCCGGATGGGGAATCGCCTTGTACATCTATACCGGTTTTAGTTATGGAACTTCAGGAGTAAGGTTGCTGCAAGTCAAGAAGAGCGCTGAGGGGATATAGATGTCAGAGACACCTAACCATTTACGATATACAAAAGAGCATGAATGGGTAGAAGAAAAGGGCAATCAGAGAATTCGTTTTGGAATTACAGATTATGCGCAGAGCGCACTCGGCGATATCGTCTATGTTCAGTTACCAAAAGTGGGCGATGTGATCGCATCTGGAAAAGTTTGTGGCGAGGTGGAATCTACGAAGAGTGTTTCGGAGATATTTGCTCCAGTTTCAGGAAAGATTGTTGAAGTGAATCAAGCACTGGATTCAAATCCAGAGACCATCAACTCAGATCCGTACGGTGCGGGCTGGATTGCAGAGGTTGAAGTAAGCGGTGAGCCCACAGATTTAATGAGCTCAGCAGAGTATCAATCCATTACTGCTTGACTCACCTCAACCTCCACTCTAAGGTGAGCCTTATTGAAAGCAAACCCCTGGCGATATTGAGATTGGATAAATGATGAATGCGGTTTCGGGTCAAAGAGAAGACCTGACGAGCACAATCCATTTAACTTCCCTTCGTTCAGTGCAAGGGCCAATTCAAGAATTATTGGCTAAATCAGATCCTGAAGTTCTGCGCGTTCTAAATCAACTTGATAACTCAGCAGCAATGTTGGTCGCATTAATTGGACCCAATAAAGGTGCTCGATATCTTCTTGATGAAGAGATATCGAGAATTGGAAGAGCTCCTGAATCAGATATTTTTCTTGATGATGTGACAGTAAGCCGGAAACATTGTTCTATTGAGAAGAAGAATCATTCCGGAAAACCGAGCTATTTCCTTTCTGATTTAGGAAGTCTAAACGGCACTTATTTAAATGGAGAGATTACTGCGCAGAGCGAATTAAATGATGGCGATGAGGTTCAAATCGGCAAATTTCGGATGCATTTCTTTATTGGAGGAAAAAGTAGATAATGAGTATTCCAGCACGCGCTTATCTAAGCATCGGCGAGGTTCTCTCTAAGCTTCGTAGCGACTTCCCAGATGTAACTATTTCGAAGATCCGCTTCCTTGAGTCCGAGGGTTTGATCGAACCGCAACGAACTCCCTCTGGATACCGAAAATTTACGCAACTGGATTTAGATCGTTTACGTTATGTGCTACTTGCTCAGAGAGATCAATATCTGCCACTAAAAGTTATTAAGGAAAATTTAGATGCTCTCGATAGGGGATTAGAACCAGCAGCAACTCCTGGAGGTTCCGCCTCTCCTCGAATGTTGCCGCTTGATTCAGCGATTGCGCCCTCCACATTTGCAGAGCAGAGCGATCTGCGTTTATCGAGAGAAGAATTGCTGAGAAGTTCTGATATATCTGATGAACAACT
>JBJSWS010000149.1:0-8951 GCA_046085985.1 Actinomycetales bacterium | reverse complement strand
AATATGAGGGCGATAATAAGGAACTCCCAACATTGACCCAGATACAACGTGCTGCCCTGGTAGGAGTTATAGGTGGTCCGTCTTATGTCGCAATTGTGAAGATATTTAATTTCGATCTCTTGGGTTTAGGCATCTGGCCAGGCTTAATTGCCCTCGTAAGTGGTGTAATAACGTTCTTCTGGCAGATGAAGCCAGAGAATGATTCTGGAGATGGGAGCGCGATATGAAAGATAATTTTCGTTGGGGCGTAATCGGCACAGGCGGTATCGCGAAGCAATTTGCCAAAGATCTCCGAAATACTTCTAATCAGCGAGTTGTTGCCGTGGGTTCGCGGTCTATAGCCAAGGCAGAGAATTTTGCAAAAGAAATTTCAGCTACGCCCTTTGGAAGCTATGACGAATTAGTTCATTCCGATGTCGATGCTATTTATGTGGCAACTCCCCATTCCGCCCATGCAGAGAACGCAATCTTGGCAATGCGTGCCAAGAAGCCGGTATTGGTCGAAAAGCCTTTTGCTGTCAGCGCCAAAGAAGCGAGATTGATGATCGAAGTTTCAGAACAGAATCAAGTTCCATTAATGGAGGCTATGTGGAGTCGATTTCTTCCGCATTACCAAATAGTTAGAGAGGCAATTTCGACTGGCGAGATTGGTGAAATTGTCGCAATTTATGCCGATCATGGGCAGGCGTTGCCAGCAGATCCTTACTATCGATTACATGCTCCCGAGTTAGCTGGAGGTGCGCTCTTAGACCTTGGAATTTATCCAATTTCCTTAACCCATTTGATCCTTGGTAATCCAGATGAAATTATCGCGGCTGCAGATTTCACATCAAGTGGAGTCGATTCGAATACCTCCATGATTTTCACATACATAAATGGAGCACATGCTCTTCTAAATACAACTCTGCTGATTAGAACTCCTACCACTGCGACAATCGTAGGAACCAGAGGCAAAATTGAGATTTTCGGTAGCTTCTACTCGCCAACTTCGCTTCGAATAACTAACGGTAATTTTTCCAAAGATTTTCCAAATGAATATCATGGACATGGACTTCGTGAGCAGGCAATTGAATTTGAGGAAATAGTTAGAGGAAAGAAACTAGAAAGTCCTTTGATGACTCATAAGTCATCTCTGGAAATTATGGAGATTATGGATGAAGTCCGAAAACAGATCGGACTCAGATATCCCTTCGAATCAGCTCTCTAACTTCTTCTTAAGCTGCGAGAGAGCCGCATCAATAGTTGCTTGCTCTGCCTTTTTGCGCATCATTTCTGGCACCGGCATAGAAACTTCAACGTGAAGTTTGTATGTAACTTCTGTTTCGTCACCATCACCGACGATTTCATAGCTTCCCGTCATCTCAGTCATTAAGTCAGCTTCTTCGAGAGCGAAAGAGATCTCTTTTGGAAAATTCGAATAGTCATAATTCAATTTTGCGCGATCTTTGAGAACGCCAGCCTCAATCTTGACAGTCGCGCTTGTTGGGCGACCAGATCCGTCTCGGTCGTGCACCTCAACTTGTTTGATCGCTGAGGACCAGGATGGAAAGTTCTCGAGGTCTGCCAGGACGGTAGCTACGTCGCCAGCTGATGCTTCGATAGTTATTGAGTTTGATGAGAATTCGGCCATGGCGCGAGGCTACCTCTTCCGATAGACCTTATCTACCGATAGTTTTTGTCCATGAGCGAAATCTTCATTCCAGCCCTAGAGCCAGCTGCTACCGCAGGAAACCTAACTAATTTAATTGCAGAGCGGGCATGGTTTGAACCAGAGCGAATCATGGTTTCTCGCCCACTTGGCGATGGTTGGCAACCTGTTACTGCTCGTGACCTTGAAGCAGAAGTCCGAGCAACTGCAAAAGGTTTGATTGCATCTGGAGTTGAAATTGGAGATCGCGTTGCGATTATGGCGCGCACTCGTTACGAGTGGACCATTCTTGATTTCGCAATCTGGTTTGCAGGCGGCGTCACCGTTCCTATTTACGAAACATCATCTGCAGAACAAGTGGACTGGATTCTCAGCGATTCACATTCTGTTGCAATTATTGTTGAAACCCCGCAATTGAAGGATCTTGTTTCTCCCGTACTACCAAGCTATACGAAGAACTGCTGGACCATGACGGAAAATGTTCTTGACCAGTTGGCATATCTAGGAAGAGATATTTCTGATGGCGAGATTGATCGACGTCGTAGCGCTTTAACGCCAGATACTTTGGCAACATTGATCTATACATCAGGCACAACTGGAAAACCAAAAGGTGTGCAACTTACCCACGGCAATTTCTTATCTGAATGTGGAAACGTTGTTTTGGGAGCTGCTGATCTTTTTATGAAGCCAGGTGGATCAACACTTCTGTTTTTACCAGTGGCCCACGTCTTTGGTCGAATGGTACAAATTGGTTCAATTAGAGCCGGCTTACATCTTGCTCACTGCGGCGATGTATTGGGACGTTTAACTACCGATCTTGCATCTTTTAAACCAACATTCGTCTTAGCTGTACCAAGAATTTTTGAAAAGGTTTATAACAGCGCAGAATCGAAAGCAGATGCCGCAGGCAAGGGAGCGATTTTCCGCAAGGCGGCTAATATTGCAATTGAGTACAGCAGATCTTCAGATGAAGGAAAAGTACCAGTCGGTCTTAAAGTTAAACATGCAATCTTCGACAAGTTGGTCTTCTCGAAGATTCGCCATGCACTTGGTGGACGAGTTGAAGCAGCAATCTCAGGAGGCGCGCCTCTTGGCGAACGTCTCGGACACTTCTTTAGAGGTGCAGGAGTGCGTGTCCTTGAGGGCTACGGTTTAACCGAGACAACTGCTGGCGCAACACTTAATTTAACAACGGCACATAAAGTTGGATCTGTCGGCCGACCTATTCCTGGAACAACTATCAAGATTGCAGATGATGGCGAAGTTCTAATAAAAGGCCCAATCGTCATGAGGGGCTACTGGCAGAATGATGATGCAAACAAAGAAGTATTTACCGATGATGGATACTTCCGTTCTGGTGATCTAGGAAAGCTAGATGATCAAGGTTACTTATATATTGTTGGACGTAAGAAAGAATTAATTGTTACTTCTGGTGGAAAGAATGTTGCCCCCGCAGTTCTTGAGGATCGACTCCGCGCTCATCCACTGATAAGTCAATGTATTGTCGTCGGTGACAATCAACCTTACATTGCAGCACTTGTCACTATTGATCCTGAAGCGATAAAGGGTTGGATTGCAGCAAATAAGAAAGATGGCGCCACAATCGCAGATCTAACAAACGACCCAGACTTGATTTCAGTAATTCAAACCGCGGTTGATGAGGCCAATAAAGCAGTAAGCAGAGCTGAATCAATTCGCAAATTCAAGATACTTCCAGTTGATTTCACCATTGCTGGTGGCCACTTGACCGCGAAGCTCTCAGTAAAACGTCACGTGGTGCATAAGGAGTTTGCATCCGAGATTGCTGAGCTCTTTGAATGATCGTCTCGAACTAGCGCGCCGGCTCCACGACGGTCCGGCGCAACAGTTGGTTGCGCTTGGTTTAGCACTTGATGAATTAGTTTCAGACCCACAAATATCGCCGACAACTCGCTCAGCGCTTCGCAATTTGAGACTGGCAGTTATCGACACAAGCAAATCGCTACGAAGTGAAATCTATTCGTTAAGACTTTTGACCTTCTCTGATCTGCAACTAGAGATCAACAAGCGATTAGGCGACATTTCGGTGGAAGTATCGTGGCCTGGGATCCAGATAGATCCAAAAATAGAAGATGCGCTGGTTCGCTCTTTGATGGAAATAGTTCGAAACTGCCAAAGACATTCCAAAGCTCGTCGCTTTCAAATAAATCTCTCGTTAAGTGAAATCGGCATAGAAGTTATAGCCAGTGACGATGGCACTGGCGAGATTCTCAATCACGATAGATCTTTAGGTATGAAGAGCATTACCGAGCCAATCAAAGAAATTGGCGGAAAAGTCATTCTGGAGACCAACAGCGCTGGCTCCACTTATCGGATTGTAATTCCCTTTTCATGACCGTAAAGATTTTAGTTGTGGACGATCATGTTCTCGTTCGAGAGGGATTACGACGTGCCTTGACCAAAGAAACTGATTTTGCGCTTGTCGGTGAAGCTGCCTCAAAAAGAGAGGCCTTCGTCCAGATACCTCATCACAACCCAGATGTATTAGTGGTGGACCTTCACTTACCTGATGGAAATGGGCTAGAAGTAATAGCTTGGGCGAGATCCCTTTCTCAGCGAATGGGAATAGTGGCTCTAACATTTTCAAACTTTCCAGAACATATAAGCGCCTGCATGGAATCGGGAGCAAGTGCTTTTATCGAAAAATCTGCACCAGTTTCAGATCTGATTGGCGCCATTAGACAGAGCACAGTAGCGCCACTTACTTTTTCAGCTAGAAAATTAACTGAATCAATAAATGTAAAGAACAAGAGTGTAGGTCTAACTGCAAGAGAGCTAGAAATTCTAGAAATATTGCCCACGGGAAATACTGTGTCGGAGATTGCGACTCAATTATTTATTTCTGAAGCTACCGTAAAGACGCATCTAGCTGCGATTTACCGGAAATTTCAAGTTTCAAATCGAGTACAAGCTATAAATGCCGCACGAAAAATCGGGCTACTTCCCCGCTAATCCGCAATCAAATCAGAGAAACGTTTACTCCAAATCGTCCAGCTCCATTCAGATTCGATCCATTTCCGACCTGACTTGCCCATCTTCTTAGCCAGCCTTTTATCACTTAGTAATTTCACAGCAGCACTCGCAATTTCTTTCGAATTTTGACCATCAACTGAAAATCCAGTAACACCTTCAATTAAAGCATCTGTAGCGCCTCCGGATCTCCCTACGATAACTGGGAGTTCACAAGCGCTTGCCTCTAAATAGACGATTCCAAGCCCCTCCACTTCAAGTCCAAAAAGTCGATCTCGAGATGGCATCGCAAATACATCAGAAGTCGAGAGATATTTGGGTAAATCTTGATAAGAAACTCGCCCCACAAACTTTACAGATTCTTCCACCTTATGCTTCGTTACTAACTTATCTAACTCATGTCGATGTGGTCCTTCGCCGACAATCAGCAAAATTACATCTGGTATAGATTTCTTGATCTCAGGTAGCGCATTAATCAATTGATCCTGTCCTTTTCTATGGACCAATCTTCCAACGCTGATTATTACGGGACGAGTTCCTATCTGGAGTTCCTTACGCACTTTGGAATTAGTTTTTGAGAAATGCTTAATATCAATTCCAGGCGCGATGCGGGTTAATTTATTTGGATCTACTGCTTTGGATATTGCTTGTTCAGTGTAATTCCCCAATACCCCGAGGAAGTCGATACCAGAACTTGCATATCTAAGTAACCAGGAAAATGGTGGAATCTTTGCCCACCAGACTTCATGCCCATGAGTTAGCGCAATCACTCGCTGCACCGATGGCAATCGGAGCCAACGTGCGCAAATTCCAAGAGGTGCAGCAGCGCCAAACCAGATTACTTCAATCTTTTCCCTCGAGACTAACTTTCGCAAATTTCTTACAACTCTAGGAGTTGGAAGTAAAACTCGACTTCGATCGCGAATAACTCTTACTTTGTACTTTGTAAGCCACCTTTGGTCATACTCCTCATAACCCGGTTGGCTCGAGGTGTATACCCAAACCTCTTTACCTTTAATCCGCTCCAATAAACCGATTATGAAGGTTTCGATTCCACCGGCGCGCGGCCCAAAATCATTGGTTACTAGAAGAAGTCTTTGCACAATAACCGATACTAATTATCGTTAGAGTCGGCGAGCGCCAACATATTTTTTACGGCCGAAATAATTTCCAAACTCGGCAATTTGAACTTTTGCTCCCGGTCTTGGCGCATGAACCATTTTATTCTTGCCAATATAAATACCCACATGTGAAATTGGAGTTCCAAAGAAGACTAAATCCCCCGGCAGAAGACTTCCTCTATTAATAGAACGGCCATATGTGTACTGAGCTCTAGATGAATGTGGCAATCTAACGCCAGCCTGTTGAAAGGCGCGCATTGTTAGTCCAGAACAATCCCATCGAATCGGGCCAGCAGCGCCCCAGACATAGTTATCACCAATTTGTTTTACCGCATAACGAAGCGCAGTACCTGCACGACCAGAAACTGTATTCGCAAGCTTTGCTTGTTCTTTTGAATACTTCTGTCTGGCCTCTTCATCCATCGCTTGTAACTTTAGGAGTCGTTCGCGATCAGCTTTCTCCAGTTTTGATAATAATTTCTCAGCTTCTTCTAGCTTTTTCTTAACTTGAGAAGCCTGTGCTCGATATCTAGCTTCGGCCGCTTGAACCAATCTGACTTTGTCGCTAACTGTTAGTGAGGTTGCATCTAATCGCTGTTTTGCAGTCGCATATTTTCTAAGTTGTGCCGATTGTTTGCGGGTAACGCTTTCCAGCGAACCTGCGGCAGAAAGATAAAGAGTTGGATCTGATGAGAAGAGCAATTCGATGCTCTCGCCGAGGCCAGTTGATTTATATCTGGCTATTGCAATTGCAGCGAGGGAATTTCGAATTGAATCAACAGTTTCTTTCTGGCTAGCCGCTTCTTGTTGCACTGAACTTAACTGCTTCTGCAATCTGGCTAATTGAATTTTGGCGGCTTGTGCATTTTCGCCAGCCTCTGCAGCATCTTCCTGGAGACGTTCCACCTCGGCCCGGACTCTTAAGAGATCGGCATTGGGCGCCGCATTTGCAGATACCAATGGCGCTATCAGCGAGATGAGAAGGGTCAGGTAGAGAGCCCTCATCCCACGTCGAACTCTTGTGAACATCGCTTTAGGCTAACTGCGATAGCTCTAAAGACTCAACCTGAACCTGCCTCTCTCTGCTGAGAGTTATCTAAAACTTCGAATCTAAGCGGGGGAACCATTCCTCTGGAGGCAAGAAGGTCAATGACTCGCGCAGATTCAGGATCTAGAGCGCTAGTGGGTTCGGGAGCTCCGATTAGCACTGAGACAACACAATCCTGGCAGGCGATATCTCGAGCTATGCAACTGTCGCAATCAATAATCATGGAATGAAGATAGGTCTCCCCACTGACATTCAGACAAGTTGAAATAATGAACCCACAATGTTGATCTCAAATCTGATTATCGGCAGTAATGGAGCAACGACCTTAGCGGGCTCTTCGTATGGACTTAGCTTTCCTGCCGATAAAGAACGGATGCAGATCATTCGGGGTCTGGCCGGGGCGATACTTGTCGGTGGAAATACATATCGAAGTGAGCCCTATCAAAAATTAGCAAAACCGGTTCTAGTTTCTTCCTCAAAGGCGGACTCGCTTCCAAAACCAATTCACGGCGAAGTTCTTCAATACTCTCCAATTGAACTTGCTGAATATGCATTGGAGAAATACCAATCTCCAATATTGATTGAAGGTGGTCGAGATTTTCTACTGCCACTTTTGAAATCCAGCAAAATCAACAGAATGTATTTAACAATTAGTAAGACTAAAGGGGACGATAGATTCGTAAATCATTCAGAACTTATTGATGGAATGCACCTGCAAGAGAAGCTTTTGGATTCAGATGGAATTTTTGAAGTGTGGGAGAAGTTAAGCCACTGATATTTGAATTACACCCAATATCGCAAAGAAGATTCCTAGATATTGAACTCGATGTAACCGCTCGTGTAGGAACTTAAATGCAAGAAGCGCTGTGACAATTGGAAAGAGCGAACCTAGAACTAGCGCAATTGAGACCAGACCTTTTGTCGTAGCAATTCCTAGAAGCAAGTTGGCGAGGAAATCGGCTATTCCAATAAAAATTAGGATTGGAACTGTTGCTTTTGCAAAACCGCCTAAACTCCTAAATCTAATCGCAATTAGTATGACTATAAGTACCGAAGCGACTCGCATTGAAGTCATTGTGTGTAACGAATCTACGCGGGCTCCAATAGCTATAAATGTTAAAGCGCCGCCAAATCCGAAGGCAGCAATTACGGCGTAGACGATTGGTTTGACTGGCAACCCGCCTTTAATTTCAGGGCCACTTGCTAGAAATGCTCCGAGTAGCGCAATAGTTATTCCTATAACTTGTTTGAGATTTGCTCGCTCGCCATCAAGATATGCAACGCTTAATGGAATTAAGACTGAGAGTGAACTAATGGGACTAACGACTCCCATACGTCCGGTGGCAAGCCCCGTATAAAACGCAAGTAGGCCAATGAATCCACTTACACCAGCTAGCAGACCGGGAATGAAATATCCATCGAAACTTAACGTAGGTGCGATTAGATCGTGGCCAAAAACTGCGCCGATAACTAATGCGGTTAAGCCAAAGATCAAACCAAAGAATTGGGATACTCCAGTTACGGCAATTGCTCGATATCTCTTAGATAGATTTCCCGCCAAATAATCAGCAGTTCCCCAGAGCAAACTTGAAAATAGTGCCAGGATTGAACCCACTGCGCGAATTTACCTGAGTTAATCAACTCGTGCCTTCCGGCTCGCGCTAACTACATCTTCTACCCTTTACTAGTGAATAAGGAGACTGAATTCTTCAATCGCTTCTGTGAGGAAGCGCGCAATTTCAAGGTGCGCAGTGAAATCCTTATTGAAGAAGTACCGGCTCCGCAAAAGTTAGCGCCATTTGCATTCGCGCTCTCTGCTGATGTTGTTATGGGCGAATCTGATCTTGCAACAGGAAGATTTGTACTTTTGCATGATCCAGAGGGACAAGAAGCCTGGCAAGGAAAGTTTCGAGCGGTGACATTTGTGCGCTCGGCGGTAGAAAGTGAGATGCAGTCAGACCCATTGCTAACAGATGTTGCTTGGTCATGGTTTCTTGAATCACTAGAGAACGCAGAAGCCGGCAGCAATGCCATCAGCGGTACAGTCACAAAGGTTTCTAGCGCTTCTTATGGAGAATTAGCAAAGTACGAAAACTCTGCAGAAGTTGAGATTCGAGCATCATGG
>JBJSWS010000148.1:0-2734 GCA_046085985.1 Actinomycetales bacterium | reverse complement strand
CTCAAC
Source organism: Actinomycetales bacterium (assembly GCA_046085985.1). Taxonomy (GTDB): domain Bacteria; phylum Actinomycetota; class Actinomycetes; order Nanopelagicales; family Nanopelagicaceae; genus MAG-120802. The sequence goes on along the minus strand of JBJSWS010000148.1, from coordinate 2,728 downwards.
TGGAATTCCACCTAGTGGGTAATCCTTACGTTGCGGATGTCCGGGCCAATCATCAGGCATCAATATTCGAGTCAGCGCTGGATGACCATCAAAGATCATTCCAAACATGTCATACGCCTCGCGCTCGTGCCAATTTGTTCCGGCCCACACTTCAACAAGTGATGGAAGATGTGGATCTGATTCTGGAACTGAGACTTCAAGACGGATACGACGATTGTGGGTCATTGAAAGCAATTGGTAGACCGCATGTAATTCGCGACCTTTATCTTCTGGATAGTGAACTCCGCTTACACCTAAACAAACTTCAAATAGCAATTTGTCGCGAAGAACTTTCGCAACGTCAATTAATTTCTCGCGCTTGATATGAAGCGTTAATTCATCTCGATCAACAATTACTTTTTCAATCGCATCGTTAAATTCTGGATAAGCGCGCTCTAGTTGATCTGCAACATCATCAAAATAAGAGCCATATGGACGCTGGGATGAGCCCGGATTTACTTGCTGGCGCTCTAAACCGCCGTAACCAGAGGTATCTCCAGTTCCGGCAACGCCAAACATTCCCTTATCGCTCATTACTCACCTTTACCTTGGAAGACTGGAATCTGATGAGTTGGAAGTGAAGCAAGAGCTGCTTTCTCAACTTCTGCAATTACTTTCTTACGGTTTACGCCAAGCTTCTCATCTTTAATCTGCTCGTGAAGTTTAAGAATTGCATCCATCAACATCTCAGGACGTGGTGGGCAGCCAGGTAGATAAATATCAACTGGAATTATGTGATCAACGCCTTGGACAATTGCATAGTTATTAAACATGCCGCCCGATGAAGCACATGCGCCCATCGAAAGAACCCATTTTGGTTCTGACATTTGATCGTAAATCTGGCGAACAACTGGCGCCATCTTCTGCGAGACGCGACCTGCAACAATCATCAAATCTGCTTGACGTGGTGAGGCGCGGAAAACTTCCATTCCAAATCTAGAGATGTCATATTTTTGAGCAGAACCAATTGCCATCATCTCAATCGCACAGCAAGCAAGACCGAAGGTTGCTGGCCAGAGCGAATTGCGCCGCATATATGCCGCTAACTTCTCTACTGTTGTAAGTAGGAAACCTGATGGGAGTTTCTCTTCAATACCCATTAATCCCACTCCAATCCGCCACGTCGCCATACATATGTATATGCAACAAAGACCGTCAGAATAAAGATAACCATTTCAATTAAGCCAAAGAGCGCAAGTTGATCGTAAGCAACTGCCCATGGATACAAAAAGACAATTTCAATATCAAAGATAATAAATAGCATCGCAGTTAAGAAATATTTAACGGGAAAGCGACCGCCACCTTGTGCCTGTGGACTCGGTTCGATTCCGCATTCATATGCATCTAACTTCGCTCGGTTGTAACGCTTTGGTCCAGCAAGTGCGCCAGCTACAACAGAGAAGGCGGCGAATCCGAAACCAATAGCTCCGATGACGATAATCGGAATGTAAGGATTCATGCCCGAATTCATAATAAGGAATCCTAAGCGAGGGCTTGAAACCCTGTGAAATCAAGAACCCTTGATACCTGTGTGAACTGCCACAACTCCCCCTGTGAGGTTGCTCCACGTGGGGTTCTGCCAGCCATTAGCACTCATTTTTCGCGCCAGAGCGCTCTGATCGGGCCAGGCACGGATCGATTCGGCTAGATATACATACGCATCCGGATTTGAAGCAGTTCGCTTTGCAATCTTTGGCAACCATTTCATTAAATAGTTCATATAAATTTTTCGAAATAGAAAAAATGTTGGCGTTGAAAATTCCACAATCACCATTCGCCCACCAACTTTGGTAACACGTAACGCTTCACGGAGCGCTTTCTCATAATCATTGGTATTTCGTAACCCGAATGAAATTGTTGTTACATCAAATTGATTATCCTTAAAAGGCAGTTTAAGGGCATCACCTTTTACAAAATTTAAATATGGGCGCTTCTTCTTGCCAACCTCAATCATGCCTTCTGAAAAATCCATCGCGGTAACTTCTGCACCGGCGCGATATAACGGTTCGCTCGATGAACCAGGACCTGCTGCAATATCTAATATCTTCATGCCAGGTTTTGGCGCAATTAATTTCACAACTTTGCGCCGCCAAGCTTTTGTTCTTCCCAAACTCAGCAGATCATTAACTAGGTCATAGCGCCGTGCAACCGCATCAAACATCGATGCCACAGCTTTTGGATCTTTACCTAGATCAGCGCGATTCACCGGCTAATCATCTCCAGCGGTACGCTAGCTCCACAAATCGAGGCGAGGTCATGCATATATCGATAACCACTGAATTACTCGGTGAACATCCGCAATTACTCGATATTGCTGCGCCCGAACTCGGCAGCGATCCTGCCTTTACCTCTTGGGTTCGTGGCGGTGATGGCTTAATCGGCCTTGGTATTTATAAGCGCCATCTTGTTACCGGCTCAAATAGATTCCAAGATGCACGCAGCTGGTGGCGAAATGAAATTAGCTCACTTGATATCCATAACAATGTCCATGGCAGCGGAACTGGACCAGTCCTCTTTGCTTCATTCTCCTTCGACCCAGCAGAAGAATCAGTACTTCTTATCCCAGAGGTAGTTATTGGTCGCCGCAATGGAAAATCTTGGATTACTTGGATCGGCGCAAAACCACAACCTGCCTTACAAAACGCAACAATTTCAAAATCTGATTTACAGCTCTCTTGGAGCGGCAGCA
>JBJSWS010000147.1:0-793 GCA_046085985.1 Actinomycetales bacterium | reverse complement strand
GATTGCACCGACAGCACGGGCAAATCAATCAGATATCGCTTGGGTAAAAAGATTATTGGAAAGTTCTGGGAAAGCAATTGTTGTAAGTGAAGGTCAGATGGATGCAGTTACAGCTACCAGCGGATCTGGACCCGCTTATTTCTTTGCATTTGTGGAGGCGATGACAAAGGCGGCGCAGCGCCTTGGCTTAAGTGAGGCTGATGCAAAAGTTTTGGTAGCACAGACATTTTTAGGTGCAGCGAAGATGTTAGATGAATCAGGAAAAGATGCTAAGACTCTTCGGGAAAATGTAACTAGCCCAAAGGGAACTACGGCTGCGGCGTTAGGTGAGTTTGAAAAAGCTGATTTGGAAGAGTTGGTTTATAAGGCGATGCAGGCCGCGCGCGATAGATCGATTGAATTAAGTAATTAAGAACTTAAAACTTCATCGGCATCGATGATGCGATATGAATAACCTTGTTCAGCGAGAAATCGCTGACGGTTCTGGGCAAAATCTTGATCGATGGTGTCGCGGGCAACTACTGAATAGAAACGTGCAGTGCGGCCATCTGATTTGGGGCGAAGGATGCGTCCAAGGCGTTGGGCTTCTTCTTGGCGAGAGCCAAAGGTTCCAGAGACTTGGATAGCAACCGATGCTTCGGGAAGATCAATTGAAAAGTTAGCAACTTTAGAGACAACTAAGCATTTAAGTTCGCCGGTGCGAAATTTTGCGAAGAGCGCTTCTCGTTCTTTTACTGGAGTTTCACCTTTGATAATTGGAACGCCAAGATCAGCGGCGAGCTCGTCGATCTGG
>JBJSWS010000146.1:0-8044 GCA_046085985.1 Actinomycetales bacterium | reverse complement strand
GCGGCTTATTTGATGAAGTAGTCATTGCGGTGCTTTCTAATTCATCAAAGACCGGGCTCTTTACAATTGATGAGCGTATCGAAATGGCTAAGTCAGCTGTGTCGCATATTCCAAATGTACGAGTAGATACTTGGAGCGGCTTGTTAGTCGATTACTGTAAGGCAAATTCAATTGGCGCAATCGTTAAGGGATTACGCGCTGTTAGCGACTTCGATTACGAGTTGCAGATGGCACAGATGAACTTACAATTAAAGGGCGTAGATACGTTACTAATGGCTACCAAACCGGCATATTCGTTTCTTTCTTCATCCCTAGTTCGCGAAATTGCTCGGTATGGAGGGGATGTATCCTCTCTTGTTCCTGCCGGGGTTTTAAAGGAATTGAAATCTCGAGCAGCAAATGGAGGTAAGAGCTAAGTATGGATGCCTTAGAAAAGTTGGAAGCAGCGATAACTATGGTTAAGGAATCGCGCGCTGTGCCGCTCTCGGCATCTTGTGTTGTACATCGAGGAGAACTTCTTGGCCTACTTGATGAAGTTACTGGTGCGCTGCCCGGAGATTTCGCAAGTGCTAAGAAACTTCTTGCTCATCGTGAAGACATAATTGAAGAAGGCAGGCAGAGCGCAGAAAAATTAATCGCGCACGCCCGAGAAGAAGTCGCTCGGATGGTGGAACAAACCGCGATAGTCGCTGCAGCCAGGGAAGAAGCAGCTCGTTTAGTAGATGAAGCCCATAATAAAGTTGAGAAAGAAAGGGAAGAAGTGGATGCTTATATTGATTCACGACTTGCGACCCTGGAAGTAATATTAAATAAAACTTTGGAGGCGGTAAATCGCGGCCGAGAGCGTCTAGCGGGTGCGAGCGATAAGGATGTGCTTTCGCAACTTGCCGATGACTAATGGAAAATCCATTTAAAGTAAATTTACATGAATTGCCGCGTCGTGCGGGAGAGCATCGAAGTTACAACCTAAATTTTCCTGCACCAGAAGCTATCGGCAACCCATTACTTGCTATTCCAGCAGGTGCGTCACTGGATATAAGTTTTGAAGCCGAATCCGTTGCTGACGGAGTTTTGATTTCTGGAAATGTTAGAAGTCACGCTTATGGGGAATGCGGTCGTTGCCTGGAGAAAATCTCCGAAGATATTGAGCAGAAATTTCAAGAATTGTTCTTCTATGAGAGCCGCGTTGAAGAGAGTGACGATGATCTATTTGTTATGGATGGGGATTTTGCAGATATTGAAACTCCGATTAGAGATGCCGTAGTTCTTGCGATGCCCATCAATCCACTCTGCAAAGTTGATTGCAAAGGTCTATGTAGCGAGTGTGGTGAAAAGTTGGAACTTTTGGAACCTGGCCACGCGCACGAAAAAATCGATCCTCGCTGGTCAGGATTGAGTGGCTGGCAGCCCAAATAGGCTCCGATTTGGCAACTGGCGAGATGCTGGTAGATACTTGCGCCTTCCAAACCAGGAAATTAGTAATCGCATAGAAGGAGACGGCAGTGCCATTACCAAAACGAAAAATGTCACGTTCACGCACTCGCCATCGCCGTAGTTCTTGGAAGGCAACACCTGCTGCTACTGCAAATTGCAGCCAATGCCAACAACCAAAGTTGCAACACACTGCATGCCCTACATGTGGCACGTATAAGAATCGCCAAGTACTAGAGGTTTAATCCTGTCCCGGGAGCTGAATGAAAAGCTCGGGTTTCAATTAAGTCCAGAGCTTCTCAAACTTGCGCTTACCCATCGATCCTTTGCCTATGAATCTGGCGGATTGCCAACCAATGAAAGACTGGAATTTCTTGGCGATAGCGTTCTTGGACTTGTAATAACCGAAGCGCTTTATGAAAGATTTCCTGATTTAGACGAATCTCGACTCTCACCTCTTCGATCTGGAGTGGTAAACATGCGAGCGCTGGCAACGATTGCTCGATCTTTAGATTTAGGCGCAGCTCTTCACATTGGTAAAGGTGAAGAAGTAACTGGTGGGCGGGATAAGAATTCAATTCTGGCTGATGCTTTCGAGGCTTTAGTTGGTGCTATTTATCTCGAACTTGGTTTTGAGAGATCTAAGACAATTATTTTGCAGTTAATGTCTAACGTTATTGAAGAGGCAATCACACGTGGTTCTGGCCTTGATGGCAAGACTGCACTGCAAGAGATAGTTGCTGCTAAAGGTTGGTCGCCACCTGAATATCGTGTTACAGAATCTGGCCCAGATCACGATAAGAGTTTTGAGGCAATCGCAATTGTTGCTGGAAATGAGTATCCAATTGGGCGCGGTAAAAGTAAACGCGAAGCCGAACAGGATGCTGCGCGAATGGCATTTGAAGCAATCAGTAATTTAAATTAGTCATGCCCGAACTTCCTGAAGTCGAAACGGTTCGACGTGGTTTAGCTCCAATACTCTCCGGTAAGCGAATTAAATCTATAACTTCTTTACATTCCAGATTAGAGCGACGAAGTGAGAATCTCTCGTTAGCTTCAACTAAGGGTGCTCGTATCTTGAGCGTTGAGCGGAGAGGAAAATATCTCTGGTTTACCCTCGATAGAGAACAGGCAATTGTTGGCCATTTAGGCATGAGCGGCCAGATGTTGATTGTTCCTAAAACTTCTCCACTCGAGAAGCACGCACGTGCCGTAATAGATTTTGGCGATAAAAAGTATGAGTTTCGCTTTGTAGATCAGCGTACCTTTGGTTGGCTTGCGGTTGCTGATTTAGTCGAAAGCAAATCTGGTCGAATTCCAGAAACTTGCAGTCATATTTCCTTAGATCCTTTTGATCCTCTCTTCGATATAAAGACTGCGGCTAAAGAAATTGGCAAGCGGAAATCAGAGATTAAGCGGGTTCTGTTAAATCAAGAGGTCGTCAGTGGAATTGGCAACATTTATGCTGATGAAGCTTTATGGCTTGCAAAAATACATCCAGAAACTCGGATAGAAAAATTAACTAATGCAGAAGTAATCAAGGTTCTGAATAGCGCAAGACGAGTCATGACTAGGGCGTTAGCGCAAGGCGGTACCAGCTTTGATGATTTGTATATAAACGTAAATGGCGAGAGTGGATACTTCGAAGTTTCGCTACGAGTTTATGGTCGAGAGGGCGAACCATGCACCCGTTGTCGAACCCCAATTCAAAGGATTATTTTTGCTAATCGCTCTTCACATTTCTGTCCGCACTGCCAAAAGCGGGGAAAATCAACTGGAAACCGGGGCCCCAAATCAAGGCAGGCGCGGGGCTAGCCACTAAGTTCTTCCTGTGTATTTAAAGAGCATGACCCTGAAGGGCTTTAAGTCCTTCGCGGCTCCAACCACCCTGAGATTCGAGCCTGGAATCACTTGCATCGTTGGTCCGAATGGTTCGGGAAAGAGCAATGTTGTAGATGCTCTCTCTTGGGTAATGGGTGAACAAGGCGCCAAGAGTTTGCGTGGCGGAAAGATGGAAGATGTCATTTTCGCTGGAACTTCCGGGCGTGCACCTTTGGGTCGTGCTGAAGTTGCAGTGACGATCGACAATACCGATGGTGCGCTTCCTATTGATTACACCGAAGTAACAATCTCCCGAACTTTATTTAGGAATGGTCAGAGCGATTATCAGATTAATGGCGAAAGTGTGCGCCTACTAGATATTCAAGAATTACTAAGCGATAGCGGCATCGGTCGCGAGATGCACGTAATAGTTGGACAAGGACAGCTAGATGCAATTCTTTCTGCAAATCCTGAAGAGCGTAGAGGATTTATTGAAGAAGCAGCTGGAATTCTTAAGCATCGAAAGCGTAAAGAGAAGGCTTTAAGAAAGCTTGAATCTATGCAGGCAAATATGTCGCGAGTTCAAGATTTAACAAATGAATTACGCAGACAGTTAAGACCTCTAGGCAAGCAAGCAGAAGTTGCTAAGAAAGCGGCGGTTATTCAAGCCGAAGTACGAGATGCCAGATTGCGCCTATTGGCCGATGACGTTGTGAACTTCCGAGCAACTTTAAGTTCGGAAGTTGCAGATGAGACCGCATTGCGAGCAAGGCGCACTGAAGTTGAAATGGATTTAGAACGTCTGCGAACTCGCGAAGTAGAGCTAGATGGCGAAGCGGTGGTTGAAGGACCATTACTCGCTGCTGCGCAAGATAATTACTACAACTTAACTTCACAACGCGAAAAACTTCGCGGAACACAGAATCTTGCTTCAGAACGTGCTCGTTTTCTCGCTGAAGAAGTAGAAGAGGCACGTTCAAGTGGGCGCGATCCAGAGATGATGGAAGCCGAAGCACTTAGTTTGCGTCAAGAAGAAGAGGTTCTAAGAAATGAAATTTCAAAAGCTACTACTGATTTGGAAGCGGCAGCAAGAAACGTTAGTCAACTAGAAGCCAATCTCAAACACGAAGAAGATTTAGTCGCAGCTGCACTTCGAGCAATCGCGGATCATCGAGAAGGAACAGCGAGACAAGAAGGACATATAAAAAGTCTTCAATCAGCAATCGCAAGTTCTACAGCAGAGATAACTCGATTGGAATCTGCTCTTGCTGATGCGACAAAGAGAGTTGAAATTGCGCGCAGCGAGTTCGCCGGATTAGAAAATGAAATTGCAGGTTTGGGCGCAAGCGAGCTTGGCCTGGATGCGGAGTTCGAAAAGTCTAAGAGTGGCCTCTCCGACGTCAGAGCCAAACTGGAAAAGTTGCAGAACGAACTAAATCAAGCGGAAAGATCTAAAGCATCACTAACCGCGAAAGTGGAAGCGCTAAGACAAGCGACTCTTCATAAAGATGGCAGTGGCGCACTTTTAAATAATGGTCGCGGAATACAAGTTCGTGGCAGCGTGGCATCTCTAATAAAAGTGGAAACAGGTTGGGAAAATGCCCTTTCGGCTGCCTTGGGTTCTTTGGCTAATGCCATTGTCGTAAATGATTCAGCAAGCGCGATCACCGCCCTCACATTCTTGAAATCTGAGAGCGCTGGAAATGCTGAACTCTTAATAATTCAAGGTGCAAATCAGAGCGATTTCCAATATCCAAGTGGAGTAACTCCGCTGTCAAGCAAAGTAACTTCCGCAACTCTAGGAAATTTAATTCCCAACCTGCTCGCAGGTTATATTGCAGTTGAATCGCTGGGGGATGCACCTGCGAATTCAAATTTAATAGCTGTTACTCGTGATGGAGATTTGATTGGCAGAGGTAGAGCTCGCGGTGGTTCGAGTGTTACAACTTCGCTTATCGAAATCAATGCATTAATTGAACAGAGCGAAGTTGACTTAGTCAGAATTACACATGAATGTGACCGCTTAGTTTTTGAGATTTCCGCTCAAGAGAGTGAAGTTAGAGAGAAACAGAGCAAATACGATGAAGCGTTGGCTCGACTAAACGAATCAGATGCTCGCATGGCTGGGCTGGCTGAGCAAATTGCCGCTGCTAGTCAGAATGTTAAGAGTGGAAGTGCCGAAATCGAGAGAATTGAAAAATCAATAGCAGAAGTTAAGCACGGGGTAGAAGTCGATAGGGCCGAACTCGAAGTAGCAGAAAGAGAATTCAGTTCAGGTAACGAACCAACAGAGCCCGACACTACGCAATTAGAAAATCTTCGTGCATCCGTTGCAACTGGAAGAGCACTAGAAGTTGAAGCGAGATTAAGTCTTCGAACAATTGAAGAACGGGCAACTGCAATCGCCGAACGTGCTGCAGCTCTGGAACAAGCTGCGATAACTGAACGTGAGTCAACCGCTCGACAAATTACGAGAAGAGAGGCGCGGGCTCGTGGCGCCGTTGTTGCCCAAGCAATCGCAGACGCTGCATACGAAGCTCTTATTCAAATTGAAAATTCTATTTCACGTGCAAATCATGAACGTGCTCGGTTAGAGGACTCTCGAACATCTCGAGATGGTGAAATTTTGACTATTCGCGCGCAAATTAGAGATCTCGCCTTAGAGATGGAGCAACTTACTTCCAGCGTTCATCGCGACGAGATAGCTAGAGCTGAACAACGTCTAAGAATTGAACAGTTGGAAGTTCGCGCGATGGAAGAATTTGGAGTTGACTCCGAAACTCTGATTGCTGAGTTTGGCCCCGATAAAGATGTACCAACATTTATTGAGAATGAGGCTGGCGAACTCTTACATGGAGAACTAATTCCGTTTGTTCGCGAGCAGCAAGAGAAGCGTTTAGCGGCCGCCGAACGTTCCCTTACTCTTCTTGGGAAAATCAATCCGCTAGCGCTAGAGGAGTTTTCTTCTCTAGAAGAAAGATTGAAATATCTTGCTGAACAGTTAGAAGATTTGAAGAAATCGAAGAAGGATTTGATGGATATCATCAAAGAGGTCGATGAAAAAGTTCAGCAGATATTTGAAGAGGCCTATCGCGACACGGCAGTTGAGTTTGAAAAAATCTTTGCCAGACTTTTCCCTGGTGGTGAAGGTCGCCTAATTCTCACCGATCCAAGCGATTTACTAAATTCAGGCGTAGATGTTGAAGCACGTCCGCCCGGAAAACGAATTAAGAGACTCTCGTTGCTTTCAGGTGGCGAGCGATCACTTACGGCAGTGGCACTTTTGGTTGCAATTTTTAAAGCGAGACCAAGTCCTTTCTACGTAATGGATGAGGTTGAAGCCGCGTTAGATGATGCAAACTTAGGCAGATTACTTGGAGTACTTGAAGAATTACGAGCAGCTTCACAGCTAATCATTATTACGCACCAGAAACGCACCATGGAGATTGCAGATGCTCTTTATGGAGTAACGATGCGCGGCGATGGAGTTTCAGAAGTTATTTCTCAACGGTTACGCGAAGTAGAGTCCGAAACGGTATAGAGATGGGTCTCTTCGGATCCTTCATTTCAAAATTCTCACGCAATCGTGCTTCCCTTGAAGATTTGGAATCTTTCAAGAATCTTTTGATTGAGTCAGATCTTGGGGCATCAGTTGCACAGGAACTTATTGAGCTAGTCAGGAAGGCCGAACTCTCTGAACTTCCGAATCTGCTTGCTAGCGAGATAAAGAGCCGACTATCGACAAAATCTCGACTATTGAATACTGCAGATGGTCGCTTAACAACAATTTTAATTGTTGGCGTTAACGGAACTGGTAAAACAACGACCGCTGCTAAGTTGGCCGCAAAACTAAAAGGCGAAGGCAAGAAAGTAATTTTGGCGGCGGCTGATACTTTTAGAGCAGCAGCAGTTGATCAGCTTGTAACCTGGGGAAATCGTATAAATATCCCAGTGGTCGTAGGCAAAGTTAATGGCGACCCAGCTGCAGTATCTTACGAGGCAGCGCAGCGCGCTATTCAAGATTCTTGCGACGTACTAATCATTGATACAGCAGGTCGGTTACACACCAAGTCGGATTTAATGGATGAATTAACGAAAGTTAGAAGAGTTGTCGAGAAGTTAACACCAGTTGATGAAGTTTTATTTGTTCTGGACGGAACCATGGGGCAAAACGGAATTGCGCAAGCGCAAACGTTTGCTAAGGCAACGGATTTAACTGGAATTGTGGTTACAAAGTTAGATGGATCTACTAAAGGCGGAATAGCGATATCAGTAGAACAAACTTTAGATATACCAATAAAATTCGTCGGTACCGGTGAATTAGTAACCGATATACGAGAATTCGATAGCAATCAATACATTTCTGAACTTTTAGCCTAAACCAGTACTCTTGCGCCATGTTCGAGGCGCTATCTGAGAGATTCACTAACGCTCTTACTTCACTGCGGCGTAAGGGACGGATATCTGAATCTGATATCGAGGAAATTACCTTGGAAATTCAAGGAGCCCTACTTGAGGCCGACGTATCTTTAAAGGTAGCGACCGATTTTTCAAGACGTGTAAGCGAGACTGCTAAAAACGAACTTGTCGAGATACAACGTAAAACTAATCAAGCGGATGAAGTTTACAAAATAATCAACAATCAACTTGTTGAAATTCTTGGGGGACAAGCCCGGCGCATACGTTTTGCAAAGAATCCACCGACAGTAATTATGTTGGCTGGTCTTCAGGGATCGGGAAAGACGACATTTGCAGGAAAGTTGGCAAAGTATTTAAAGGATCAAGGAAATAC
>JBJSWS010000145.1:0-438 GCA_046085985.1 Actinomycetales bacterium | reverse complement strand
GTCTCGTCCTGGTCGGACCGCCAGGTGCCGGCAAGGGAACACAAGCAACACTTCTTGCCGAACACTTCAAGATTCCACATATTTCAACTGGCGATATCTTTCGTGCAAATTTGAAATCCGGAACCGAACTTGGCCTGCAAGCAAAGAGCTATATGGATAAAGGCGAATTGGTTCCAGATTCTGTAACTAATGCGATGGTTAAAGATCGCCTCGCAAGCGCCGAAGGTTTTCTTCTTGATGGGTTCCCGAGAAATGTGGCGCAAGCAGAAGTCCTTCGCGCATTTCTAGGTGAGCGAAGTAAGCCACTGGATGCTGTCGTGGAATTCGCTATCAACAAAGAAGAAGTGATAAAGCGGTTATCGAGCCGTCGAACCTGTCGCGGTTGCGGCAAGGTTTTTCCAGGTGAATTAGCAAAGTGCGATAGCTGTGGTGGCGAGC
>JBJSWS010000144.1:0-1647 GCA_046085985.1 Actinomycetales bacterium | reverse complement strand
ATAAGACGAAGTTGACCTATCACGATCCTTGTTATCTTGGTCGACATAATCAGATATATGAACCACCGCGTGAATTATTGGAATCAACTGGCGTTGATTTGATTGAGATGCCACGTAATAAAGAGCGCTCATTCTGTTGTGGCGCTGGCGGTGGCAGAATGTGGATGGAAGAGAAATTAGGAACGCGGATTAATTTAAATCGCGTTGATGAAGCAATTGCTACTGGCGCAGAAGAAGTTGCTGTTGGTTGCCCGTTCTGTCGCGTGATGGTTTCTGATGGTGTTACTGGACGTGGCGCTGATGTTGCAGTTTTAGATGTTGCGCAGGCGTTACTTCGTACGGTTAAGAAAGAGAGTAACGAGCGTTCCACCAACGAGGCCGCCGACATGGGCGCGCCAATCAATCCCACCCAAGATGAAGCCAAGCGCGAAGTTGATCAGAACAATTCCGATAATTCCGCGCCATTCGATTCCGACGCGAGCACCGATTAAAGCAAGCGCACCAAATAAACCAAAGACCATTCCAGAAGCGCCAACGCTGGCGGTATAAGGATTATTAAATAAAGCGCTGGCAAGAGATCCGCTGACTAGCGAGAATAAAAGTACGGCGATGTATCGAGATTTTCCGAAGTAAAGCTCCACAGGTGATCCAAGTACATGAAGCGCATAAAGATTAAATCCAAGGTGAAAGAAACCACCATGAACAAAGGCTGCGGTGATTAAGCGCCAATATTGACCTTGATCAAATTCTGCCCCACTGATCCATAAGTTTGATTCATAACTTGGTACTAATAGTTGAACTAAGTAAGAGAGCGCAATTGCACCAACTAATAGATTTGTAACTGATTGGTTACGAAGGCGCATTATGAGAGCGAGACGGAGTTGATCTTTATCGCTTCGATTGGCCGGTCAGCAGGACCAGTCTTTGCGGTAGCAATAGCATCAACAACTGCTTGTGACTTTGGGTCTTTCACTTCACCGAAGATACTGTGCTTTCGGTTTAGCCAAGCAGTTTCTGCAACAGTAATAAAGAATTGTGAGCCATTTGTGTTTGGGCCGGCATTTGCCATCGCAAGTAGATAAGGCTTACTGAAAGTTAGTTCTGGATGGAATTCATCCGCGAATTTATATCCGGGGCCACCTGTACCAGTTCCGAGTGGATCGCCACCTTGAATCATAAAACCTGCAATGACGCGATGAAAAATAGTTCCGTCATAAAGTGGTTGGTTTGTTTTTGTTCCGGTATTTGGATTTACCCATTCGCGCATTCCGGCTGCAAGTTCAACAAAGTTTGCAACAGTCTTTGGCGCGTGATTTGGAAATAGTTCGATAACAATGTCGCCTTTACTTGTATGAAGTGTGGCGCGGGAAATCGGTGGCATCTCTGACATTGGGACTCCTGGGTAATCGTCTGATTTTTTTCTAGAAGTGAAGCCTATATGGAAGTTATAAGTTCTCCACAATTTATCGGTTGGCGCTAAAGATTGTCATGGCGGGCTGGTTCTATTCGACGATTCTTAAGAAGCTTGACTAGGAAAATTAATGTAGCTACACTGTGGCTACATAGAGAGGAGTGAGTGATGGCTCAGGATTCAGTTGTGCGTGCTCGTATTGATGAAAAGACTAAGCGCCAAGCCGAGCGAGTTTT
>JBJSWS010000143.1:0-8916 GCA_046085985.1 Actinomycetales bacterium | reverse complement strand
TCCTGCAATAAGTCCGATTTGTCACAGAATAAACACGATTTAACTCTTCAATTAGCGGCTCAAATCGGCGCTCGCATCAGCTCTCTCATCAGCACTCGTATTAGCGCTGGGCACCGGCTTCGTAGCCTTCAAGGAATGCATTTGCGCGCTCGCTATCGGTAAAGCGGGATAAGAGCGCTGTGAAGGTATCTCCATGATCTGCAATCTCAAGGTGAATCAACTCGTGAACGAGTAGGTAATCCAATACGTAAGCAGGCGCCCCACTTAACCGGTCAGAGATTCGAATAGTTCGATCAACCGTTGTGCATGAACCCCAACGTTCATTCATCGTGCGCCAGCTAACACTTGCGGGCCGTACTGAAAATTCTGGAAGGTAGATATCAATTAGGCGATTTGCCCGATTTAGTAAATCGCTCTCGCTCAATTTTTCGCGAGCTTCTCTCTGAAGAATCTTCTCGACCATTTCAGGTATCGCCTCTTGAATCTTTGTATTAGAAAGTCGGGCTGGAACTTGGATAACAATCGATCCATGCTCTCGATATGCGCTTATGGAGCGTCTTCTTCTTGAGTTCCGTATGACCTTTATCTCGGCGCCGCCACTAATCTCCATGGGCGGGATTCGGATTTCATTTAAGCCCTTATCGTTTCTCTCACGTTTTGCTCTTCGAAGATTTTCATTTCGAGAATTATTTTCTTTCGTTGGCACGACGTGGAGATTAGTCCCGAAGATTTCTTCTTGAATGTAGTTATCCACACGGGCAAAACTCTCTCGGCTCACCTCCAAAACTCTATAGGTATACCTGAGTCTTTTTCGGGCAAAACGTCGGCAAGTAAGTTGCTTATTTATGTCTTAATGTCGTAGTTTCGGGTTACGAAGTCCTCGGATAACCGTTCATTATCTGCAAGGGGAAGGCAGATAACGAATTGTGCGCCCGGGGACTTCGCCTTTATAAAGAGTTCAGATTGCTGCCGGGATCTTCCTAGACAATCTCGGGCTTACTTATGCCAGCTCCGCGTTAACTTATAAACCAGATAAATCGTCTGGAACGGTGCGACTCTTCAAGAACTCCAACGGTTGCGTCAATTGCTCTGAAGTTGGAAGTAAAAATGCTTCATCCCAGATCTCATCTCGTGTCTTTTGATCTCTTAACTCAACAATTTTCTCCCAGAATTGCATAGCTTCGCGGGTCTTGCGTGGCGATACTTCTAAACCAACTAGAGTTGCAAATAGTTGCGAAGTAGGAGATTTAGTAGCGCGGCGACGTTGTTGTGTCTCACTTAATTTAGAGAGCGATGGCAGGCGCTCCTTTGCGGCAAGGGCAACAACTGCATCAATCCAACCCTCAATTAGGGCAAGCAGAGTTTCAAGATTCTCCAGAGCCCGCATCTGCGCCGGCGTCTCTTCTGGTGTGAATAATCCGCCGGATATCGCAAGGGTTATCGAATCTGGGTTTGCCGGATCTATCTCTCCAGAATTCATAACATTCTCAGCTTGCTCTGTAATTGCATTGATATCTATTTTGATTCCTTTGCCATATGCCGCAATCGATTCCTTTATATGTTGACGTAACCAAGGAGCGCCAGCAAATAATCGAGCGGCTGCAACTTCGCGGAGCGCTAAGTAGATGCGAAGCTCACGTTCATCAATATCTAATCCAGAACCCCAGATAGTTATATTCTGCGGCAGGAGTTGAGCGCGAATCGGCTCCATTAGCGGCAGCGCAACATCATTGGCGCCGGTCACAGTTGTAGATAAGGAGCCAATAGTCTGTCCGAGTTGAGTACTAAGGAGTGAACTCATAAAAGTTCCCATTATTGAAGTTAATGTGGCTTGAGAGAACTCAAAAGGCGCACCGGGAATCTTTAATGGATTTTCGGTAACTCCATCAGAGTCACTTGTCTCACCCAGCGTCTCTTTTAACATCTGGCCCATTGCCTCACCCATGCCATCTACAAGTGGTTTGGCCAATTCCTGCCAGCCTGCCAGAGTCGCATCAATCCAATCTCGCCTACTAAGCGCTGAACTCTCTGGAATCGGCAAGGCAGCAAAGATCGTTGCTTCATTTAGCCAGAGATCAGCAATTTGTAGCGCTTCGTAAACAGCGCTCTGACTTTCAAGAGTCACCGGCATATCGCTGTGCGCCGACAAAAACTTCTTTGAGATATCTCTAATCAAATCTTTTGATAACGAGCCAGGTGATGCTTGCCCCGATAGCGACGAGAGTAATCCAGGAAGATTAAGTCCAAGACCAGAGAATTGCTTGAAGATTTCTTGGAAATCAAATGGATTTCCAGATTCCTCGCGATTCTCATCAGATTCATCTGATGGATCATTTGTAAATCCAAACCCTGCCATTGCTCTCCAAATCCAGTTCTATTCGTGAAGAATCTACTGTTAAATCCTTCATTCTCATCATGAGAACTCTGTGATAAATAACCCGTAAGGAGCGCAATATCTTCCCAAAGGCGCGCTCTGGCGAACTCTGAATTAGGCTAAGGCGGTGTTTATTGCGGCAAGTTCTGAGGGAGCCCCGGTCTCGGCTCTCGTCTGGTGGATTATTCCTTTCCTTGCGCTCATCGGAGGAATCGGTTACGCCTATTGGGTCACCAAGTGGAAGAACCGTTATGAGAATCAAACCCATAGATCAGTTGGCAATTTCAAACGTTTTCAAGAGACATTTAAAGATCAGCATAAAGATTCGACAGCTGATAAGTAATGTTTAGTTCGCTCTCTCCGCTGCGATATCGCTGGCCATTTCTCGCCAAACTTTTCTTCTTCCTGCTCATTATCGCAATGCTTGCCGTACCAATTCCTTATGTATTTTTCAAACCTGGAGTACCTAATAATGTAACTGGTCAGCTTATTGAAGTTACTGATGCGCAAAGTTTTGAGCCAAATGGGAAATTGTTTATCACCTCAATTTTGGTTACTAATCCAGATGCACCGGTTTTCGGCGCTGAGACCCTTTATAACTGGGCGATTGGGCCACACGCAGTACTTCCGAGGGAATCTGTCTACCCTCCGTTATCTGACGATTCACAAGTAATTCGAGATTCGCGTGACGAGATGACAACTTCGAAAATCACAGCGACTGCTGCAGCACTTAGTTACCTTGGCTATAAATTTGAAGAGATTTATTATGTAAGTCGAATCCGAGTTAACTCTGATGCCAATGGAAAATTACTTCCAGGTGATCGAATAATTTCTGTTGATGGCGATCAGATAAAAGAGATTGATCAGATCAGAACTGCATATAAAGAGCGAAGTATTGGCGATGTAATTCCAATTGAAATAGAGCGTGATCTTGAAGGCAAATTAGTCAAAGCAACATATCAAGTTAAGTTGATTGCCAATGGCGGAATTGATGTAGATCCAAATTCACCGGCGATTGGTATTTTGGTAGGAACCAGTGCAAAGTTTCCAATCGATATTCGATTTAATTTGCGAGGTGTCGGTGGCCCTAGCGCCGGTCTGGTCTTTGCATTAGGAATCGTAGAAAAATTAGACGCTGAGGACTTGCTGAGAGGTAGGTCAATCGCCGGAACTGGAACTATCTCGGTATCTGGAAAAGTTGGTGCAATTGGCGGCATTGAAGAGAAGATGATCGGAGCCTCACGAAAAGGTGCCACTATCTTCTTGGCACCGCGAGATAACTGTCCAGATATCAAGCATGTTCCAAAGGATTTAAAGGTGATACCCGTCGCAACACTCAAAGAAGCGATTGAAGTGCTTCGCGCGCCGGATGATTTCCAATTTCCTACCTGCTGAAGGTCAGATAATCTCGCCCCATGACATTTGGAAATAACCCAGAGAATCCATTCCGTAATTTCAACTTCCCGAAACGAAATCCAGGTGAACGAAGACGAATTGGCGCATTACCGCTAACCGTAATCATCTTGACCGTTCTTGCGGTGGTGCTTGTCTCCCTAAGCGGCTTTTATGTTGATTATCTCTGGTTTAAATCTGTTGAGTACAACGAAGTCTGGACAAAACTTTTAACAACTCGAGCTTCACTTTTTGTAATCTTTGGCCTTTTTACATCATTAATTATCGTTTCCAATATTCTGATTGCCTATAAGCGTCGACCAGTTTATGTTCCAACTTCACTTGAGGCCGATAATTTAGAGCGCTATCGCGCCCAGATTGAACCGATAAAGCGAGCTGCCATTATTGGAATCGCGCTGGCCATTTTCTATTTTGCAGGTACTGCAGGTTCTAGATTCTGGGAACTCTGGATGCTTTATCGAAATGCAACGCCATTTGGTGTCACAGATCCGCAATTCAATCGCGATATCTCATTCTTCATGTTTACCTTGCCGTTTTGGCAGGCGCTCGTTGGTTGGGCAATATCGACTTTGATTCTGGCAACGATTGCAGCAACTGCCGTTCATTACATCTATGGCGGAATCCGTCCGCAGGTCAGAGAAGACCGAACCACTGTTACCGCCCGAGTTCAACTTTCCATATTGCTCGGAACCATTGTTGCGATAAAAGCGGTTGCATATTGGTTAGATAGATTTGCATTGAGCACTTCAGACCAAGGAATCATTACTGGTCTTACCTTTACCGATGTCAATGCAGTATTACCAGCCAAATCAATTCTGGTCGGAATCGCGATTATCTGTTCGTTGCTCTTCTTCGCAAACATAATTCGACGCTCCTGGGTGCTACCTGCCGCTGGCCTTGCCTTACTTGGTCTTTCTTCATTCTTAATCGCCGGCGTCTATCCAGCCTTGATTCAACAATTCCAAGTAAAGCCAAGTGAATCTGCAAAAGAGGCGCCATTTATTCAGCGCAATATTGAATCAACTAGAGCTGCATATGGACTAGATAAGGTCGAAATCAAAGAATATGAAGCAACCACACGTACTAGCGCCGGCCAGCTTGCTAAAGATGTGGATTCAATTTCAAATATTCGCTTAATGGATCCAAATGTTCTTTCGGCAACTTTCCGACAGTTACAACAAATTAAGCCTTATTACACTTTTAATGAATCACTAGATATTGATAGATATGTCATTGACGGAAAGCTCCGCGATATGGTCGTTGCAGTCCGAGAGTTAAATATCGATGGAAATCCGAATCGAAATTGGATTAATGATCATCTTGTCTATACCCACGGTTTTGGACTTGTTGGCGCGTATGGAAATACCCAAGATGTTGATGGAAAACCGGTCTTTACGATGGGAGATATTCCACCAAAGGGAATTCTTGGAGATTTCGAACCAAGAATCTATTTCGGTGAAAATAATCCGGAGTATTCAATTATTGGTGGCGCGAAAGGCAGCGATCCAGTCGAATTCGACTATCCAGATGATGCTTCGCCAAATGGACAGAAGAACTACACCTACACAGGTAAAGGTGGCGTTCCGATGGGCTCACTATTTTCAAGATTGCTCTTTGCAATTCACTACCAAGAACAGCGAATCTTGCTCTCAAACTTAATCAACTCTGAGTCAAAAATTATTTTCAATCGCGTGCCAAGAGAACGCGTTGCAAAAGTTGCACCTTGGTTAAAGATTGATGGTGATCCATATCCAGCCATTGTTGACGGCAGAGTTCTTTGGATGATTGATGGATATACAACCAGCGCTGGCTATCCATATTCCAGAACTGTTGACGTCTCTGGCGCGACTACAGATGCGCTCAATATCAATAACAATCCATTAACAGCAGTGCCAAATTCGAAGATTAACTACATTCGAAACTCGGTAAAAGCAACGGTTGATGCCTACGACGGCACGGTCACGCTTTATGCTTGGGATGAGAAAGACCCATTACTTCAGACGTGGATGAAGGCATTTCCTGGCGTAGTTAAGGCTAGATCTGAGATGAGCGAAGGATTGATCTCACACGTTAGATATCCAGAAGATATCTTCCGAGTGCAGCGAGATGTTCTTTCGTTGTATCACGTCAAGAATGCAAATGCTTTTTATGGTGGACAAGATTTCTGGCGAGTACCTCGTGACCCTTCCACTTTAGGCGCAAATGCAGGAGCGCAACCTCCATATTTCTACACTTTGCGGTTGCCAGGAGAAGAGAAAGCAGCTTTCTCATTAACAACTCCATTTGTGCCACGTGGCGGAAGAGAAAACCTCTCTGCATTCGCGGTGGTTAATTCTGATCCGGGGGAGAATTACGGAAAATTTACGGTCTTGCAATTACAGCGTTCGACAAATATTGCAGGTCCATCACAGGTCGCTTCAAACTTTGAAGCGAATCCAACTGTTGCACTCTCACTTTCCTTGCTACGTCAAGGTGGATCTGATGTAGTACTAGGTAATTTGCTAACAGTTCCAGCTGGTGGCGGTTTGCTATATGTACAACCTGTTTATGTTCGTGCAACTGCAAATACTGCCGCTTATCCACTTCTACAAAAAGTATTAGTTTCCTTTGGTGAAAAGATTGGTTTTGATGACACATTACGTGGCGCTCTTGACCAAGTATTCGGAGGCGATAGCGGTTCTGCTTCAACTGGAACGCAAACTCCAACAGAGGGCAGCGGAAATAATGGTGCGTTAGCGCAAGCACTTGCCAGTGCACAGCGAGCACTTGCTGATGCGCAAGCAGCTCTTGCTAAAGGTGATTTCGCTGCATATGGTCAAGCACAAGATCGTTTGAAAGCAGCGATTGAAGCAGCGGTAAATGCACAGCGTCGTTAACTTCTTAGATTAAGAAGGAGTTAACGAAGAGCAAAGGCGAATTGGTGTATTGAGCTACTTGCCTCTATTCTTCGCGTTACCGACGCGGGGTGGAGCAGCTCGGTAGCTCGCTGGGCTCATAACCCAGAGGTCGTAGGTTCAAATCCTGCCCCCGCTACTACTTATTTCTGTTTATCGGATTTGGGGTCTGACATTCGGCCCGCGTGTGCAACTGCATTTGGGTCACGCTTGGATTTAATCAAGCTAGCAACTGTTGAAATGAGCAAGATAGCCCCGATAACAATTAGCGAGACATTTGTCGAAATTTTGGTTGGCGCATCGAACTCTTCATAAGCCCAGAGCAACATAAGTTTGATTCCGATAAAGACCAAGATAAAAGAAAGCCCAAGTGAGAAGTAAATGAGTTTCTGAACTAGATTCTTCATCAGGAAGTAGAGAGCTCGCAATCCAAGGAGCGCGAAAGCATTGGCAGCAAAGACCAAGAATGGCTCTTGGGTTACGCCAAATGTCGCAGGTATCGAATCAAGTGCAAATAGTAGATCAGTTGCTCCGATTGCAATCATTACTAGCAAGAGTGGAGTTGCGTAACGCTTGCCATTCTCTTTAATGAATAGTTTTGCACCATGGTATTTATCCGTAAAATTAAACCTTTTCTGCGCAAAATTTACGATTGGATTTTCGCTAAGGTCGGGATCTTCATCCCAATGTTGCATTAACTTAATTCCGGTCCAGAGGAGGACCGCGCCAAAGATTACGAAAGTAAAGGCAAATGCTTCTAGCGCAGCTGCGCCGATAGCGATAAATATTGCTCTCATGATTAAGGCGAGGACAATTCCGACCATTAGTACTCGTTGATGGTAGATAGTTGGGACCGCAAAGTTACTTAGAATGATGATAAAGACGAAGAGATTATCCATTGAGAGTGATTTCTCAACTATATAGGCCGCGAAATACTCTTTTCCAAACTGTGCGCCAAAATCAGACCAGACCCAGACGCCGAATAAAACAGCTACTGCAATATAAAATACCGACCAGAATGAGGCTTCTTTAAACGAGACATCATGAGCTTTTCTAGTTGATGTTAATAAATCAAATAGCAATAAACCTAGAATTCCGCCAACAGTTGCAAGCCAGATCGCAGTAGTTATATTCACGGCGCGAGCGTAGTGGTGCGATTAATACGTAGCGAGTTTAAAACTACAAAAAGACTCGAAAATGCCATGGCGCCACCGGCATACATAGGACTTAAAGCGCCGAGAGCTGCAATTGGTATTCCGATAACGTTATAAATAAATGCCCAGAGCAGATTTCCTCTGATGGTTCTCAGGGTTTTCTTGGCTAACCGAAGTGCATCCACTGCGGCTATAAGTGATGGTCGCATCAAGGTGATATCGGCAGTAGCAATTGCAGTATCTGTTCCAGTTCCCATAGCCATACTTAAATCTGCCGCAGCTAACGCTGCTGCATCATTTATTCCATCACCAATCATCAAAACTTTTCGGCCTTTTTGGCGCAATTCCTCAACTTTGGCTAATTTCATTTCAGGTGTCGCACGTGAAATTACATTCGGACTTGCAATACCGGCGGCACTTGCAATATTTAGCGCAGAGGTTTCGTTATCTCCCGAAAGTAGCCATGTTTCAATTCCCATATTTTGCAAGTACGAGATGGCCTTTGCAGAATCAGTTCGCAAACTATCTCCGACTTCAAAAAGTGCGATAGCTATTCCATCAATTGCCGCAAGAGATACAGAATTACCATTTTCAACTGCGCTCTTGATCGCGTTCTCGAATTCATCAGGTAGCGAGAGAGTCGCTTTACGAACTGCCTTTGGCGAACCAATCACAACTGGAACCGAATCTTGTGCAAAGTTAACTCTGGCTCCGATTCCAGTTCCACTATCTTCTTGATAATCGGCAATGGGTAGCTTGGTTATTTGGTAGCCATTTGATTGTGAGATCGCTAGAAGTGATCTGGTAATTGATTTTGCAACTGGATGATTACTTTCGCGCACAACGCTAAAGATGGCAGAGAGCGCAATCTCCTCTGTCATTCCGAGCTTTCCAGGTATTTGAATTACCTTATTAAGTAATTGCATTTCGCCAGATGTGAGGGTTCCAGTTTTATCAAGTATTGCTAAGTCCACCTTTGGCGCCTGTTCTAAGACAGAGGCTCTACGTAAAACCACTCCTTGATTAGCGCCACGACCGGTTGCAACCAATAAGGCGACCGGAGTTGCCAGTCCTAAGGCAC